>SVKJ01000033.1 GCA_015068525.1 Oscillospiraceae bacterium
CAACTTTACCTTCTTCGTTTAACTGATATCTTATAACCTGATTTCTTAAAGATTGTTTTGTATCATCAGCAAGATAGCTAAAAATTAAAGCATATTCGGAATGGAGTTTTGCATTAGTTCCGCCTAAGTTAATTTTATCTGCTAATTTAAAAGACTCTATATCGCCGTTATCTGTAAGAAGTTTTATATATCCGTCTTTATATTCGCTTTCAGGCTGTTTTATGGAAATTAAATATCCTGTTTTCATATCAGAAGAAAGTGATTCTATAATGAATGCAACTCTCCCAAACGGGTCAAGATATATATCCGCCATACCGCCTATAAAGTTACTGCCGACAACATACTCTTTTGAAATTTCATAAAGTTTGCCGTTAAGTTCAAGTTCGCCGTTTCCTAATGCGGAAACAGTTCCCGAAACAACATCGGTCGATACAATGATATCAATCACTTTATCTGTTTCTAATACAAATAAAATATTATTTTGCTTTATATCTTCGGCTGACATACTGTAACCTTCGGTATCTTTGATGTTAACTATTATATCTTCATGGGTTAAGTCGATAGAATGGCCGTTAAGTTTTCCCGAAATGTATTTATCGCTTACATTTTCAACAATAAAAGTTTCAAATTCAAAAACTTTAAGTAAATCATAAGAATTATCGCCGTTATTATCTATAAGTTCAACTTTACCGTTTTTTATGTTCGGAAGATTTTTAATATCGTAACTTAAGATAAAGTCATAATTTACCAGATATTTAATTTCTGAACCGAATTTATAATCAATGTCCTTACCGTTTTCGCCCTCAACTGAAATAACATTGTTTGCCGCTGATACAATATCATTTGCGTCTATTGTAACAACCTTGTTTTTATCATCTGCTGCTATACTTAAAATCTCAGGAACATTCATTGTTTCAGGGTCGTATTTATAGAAAACAGTAACTTTCTTTCCTATATAATCTTTTAAGTCATAATCTAAATTACAGATATATTTTATTTTATCAATTGTTATTTCATTTTTTGAAAGTGATGTGTTGCCTGCAATCTGCGCTGCATAGGAACCGTCCATTATACCTTCATAAACATTCATTGAAAGATACTCAGTAAGAAGATTTCTTCCTTTATAAACTTCATATATAATCTGGTCCCCATCTAAACCTGCTTTCATAGAAAGGTCGGTCTTTAGTGCATTGTATATAAGTCTTGAAAGGCCTTTTAAGGTTGCTTCTTCTGTTACTTCAACGCCTTTTAAAAGTCCGATTTCATTTGCTATCTGCAAATATCCTGTCGGATATCCTCCGTAAACTCTCGCTTTATATCCATAGCCTAACAGTTCAACTAAGATTTTTACTGCCTGATAGGTTTCAATCGGTGCTTCAGGAAGAAAAGTATTGTCCCCGTATCCTGATACAAGTCCTAATTTTGCACAGTAGATAATATAGTCTTTTCCCCAGTATGTATTATCAATATCTGTAAACAGGTCATTTTCAAGATTTGTTATAGTGTTATACGCACCTGTCATTCTTGAAATAACTGTACAAAACTGTGCTCTTGTCATAACAGAGTCTTCGTGAAATTCACCGTTTTCATCGCCTTCTATAATTTTCAAATCTGCAAGTTGGCTGATATAGGAATTAACGGTGATATCTTCTTCGGCAAAAGCCGTATAAAGAGGAAATGCACTAAAAAGCATAGTAAGGGATAATAGCATACATATTAACTTTTTCATACTAATTTTCCTCCTTTAATATATTGTATATAAGTTGTGCCGCTTCTGCCCTTGTTGTATTATTCTTAGGATTAAATTTGTTATTATCACCCTGAACAAGACCTGCGTTTAAAAGCATCTTAACAGAATTTTCGGCATAGCCTGATACTAAATCCATATCATCAAAAGTTTTTGAAAGGTCGGTTATTCTGTCTATCTGCCTTATTGAAACTAAAAGCCTATGAACCATAACTGCCATATCTTCTCTTGTGATATTTGCGCCCATTCCAAAACTTCCGTCTTCATAACCTACTGTAAGCCCTGCCTTTGTACCTGATGCAACATACGAATATGCCCAACTCTCAGTCGGTATATCAGTATAAGAACATGTCGCACTTTCGTCATAAAGTCCGAATGCAAGAACTAAGATTTTAATAAATTCTTCTCTTTTAATATTATCTCCCGGGAAGAACTGACGGTTTCCTTTACCGCTTAAGATTTTCTTATATGCAAGGTCTTCTATAGCCTCTCTTGCCCATTCGTGAGTTGCAAGGTCTGTAAAGTCTGTTCTTAAATCAACAGTTTCCTGATTATTTTCAGGGTTTGCGAGTGAAGAATCAACTGTAGTAGTTGAAGATGCTCCGCCTCCGCCAACAACTCCGCCCTGATTTGAAGGAGGAGGTGGTAAAATCGGAACAATTACACTTCCTGTTTTATAGAAATCATATTGTGTTTTTAATTTATCAACTGTTGTTATAGAAGAATCTTCAATAAGTTTTCCTAAAATATCACTCTTATCAGTAATTGAAAGATTTGTATATCCTAAAAATCCTAAATAATCAAGGTTGTCAGTAAACACTTTGTCAAGCGGAGTCTTATCGTAGTTATCAAGTGCCGTAAGAATAACCGCTTCGTTGAATTTCCCTCTGAAACTGTCAAAAGAAGGATAAGTTCCGTTCTTTAGAGAAGATATAACTTTCTTCTTTATATCCGTATTCATTGCCTGATATGTAGGATATATACCTAAGTACTGCTGGGATGCAATTTTAAAATATCTACCTTCATAATATTCAAGCATTGAAATTATTTTTTCTAAATCAGTTTGTTGGTTTAAGTAGTTGAATATTACTGTACGGTCAAAAAGTTCAGAATAATTTCCTGCATTGATATTATTTTTATTTGCTTTTAAAACTGCCGCAACAACTGTCGGGTCGGTAAGTTCATTAAGATATGTTGTATTAAGATTTAGTTTATAAGCATTTGAGTTGATTTTTCCAATCATTTCGTTTAAATCAGCGGTATTAACAACATCTGTTAAAAGTTCGTTAAGACTTCCCGCACCTTCTTTTGAAAGAAGAATAACATCTTTTTTTAAAGAAGATATGTTAAAATCCCCTGATGTAAATCTTATAGTATATTCATCATAATTTTTAACTTTAAAATCAAAATTTACTGTGCCGTCATCCTTAATAATTGCTTCATCTATATAATAGATGTCAGAGTCAGAAAGGACAGACGAAAATCCTTTTGATTTTTTTACCATTTCAATTACTACTGAATTTCCGATTTTTGAATCATCAAATTTATACCATGCGCTTACATTATAATAAAGGTTGTTTTGCGAGTCGTAAGCGGGGCTTACGGCTAAAGACAATTCCTCAGCCGCAAGCGTATTTAATGAAACAAAAGACAGAATAAAGGTAAATGAAAGTAACAAACATATTATTTTTTTCATTGTTTTCTATCCTTTCTTACTTGTAAAATTCTAATTCTTTGATTGAGTTCCAAGCATTTGTATTGTTTTCAAATCCAACAATTCTTACATATTTCGCTCTAACGTCAGGCGGCAATTCATAGTATTCAAATCCTGCTGTTATACCATCGGATACGCCTTCATATACTTTTGTATAGTTTTCTCCGTCTTCTGAAATATGAATTTCAAAGTTTGCAATTCTTGTATCGCCAACATGCCAGTAAATTCCGACTTTGGATACTGTTGAAACATCTTCAAACACACCTTCAATCCATACGCCTTTTCCGCTTTCCGCCCAGTATGTACCGTTATTTGCGTCAACAGCATCAAAAGGAGAAACAGATACATTAGTTCCGCTGTGATTTGCATCATAAAGTTTAATTCTTGCTGGATCAGACGAATTTTTAATTCTTAATCTTTCGTCTTCGTCTTTTCTTCCTAAAATCTGAATAATAAGTTTCTTAGACATATCATACCATGTCGCTTTCATACTGATTTTATCAGCAAATTGGGTTATGGGAACATATAAAAGTCCGTTTTCCATAAATGGTGCAAGTTTCATTTCATGCACCTTAGTTCCCAAATAAACTTTATTGTCATAAGGTTTTACAGTAACATCTATTTTGTTTATTGTAAGTGTTATTGAATTGTCATCATTTACCTTATATTCATAATCCGCTTTATCTAAAAGTTCTTTGTAAGGAAGGTATAATGTTCCGTCTTTTTCAATAGGTTCATTCTCAAATTCTTCATAATACTTATCAATTTTTATATCTATTACTGAACCATTTTTTTCTTCGATTAAGTTTGCATAATACAAATCTTTTTCAGGTATATTTGATTTATATTTCCACTTAATTGTGTAATTTCCTGCATCTGCTTTAAAGTATGCAGTATCGTGAGTTTTATCAACATCGTATGTTGCAACAACTTTATCGTCTTTTATAAGTTGCCATGTTCCTGATTTTAAGCCCGTTATAATAAAGGATAAATTCTTTTCTTCTCCCGGAACTGAAAGTTCTATTTTTTTATTTAAAGACTCTCCTGTTCTTGCAAAAAGTGCAACCTTGTCTTTTATTTTAACGCCGATATAGTCATCATCGTTCTTTATAAGTTCTGATTTTAACGGAACAATTTCGTCTTTGTTATCGCTTATCTGAAGAACATTTAAGAAATAGTCCTGTTGTTTCTTTGTTTTAGGAACAAGTTCAACTCTCCATTTACCATGCTCATAAGTAGCATATCTGTTAACAGCAGTATAGTTATGCCCGTCAACTTCAAACTCGTGGCCTTCTCCGCCTATCTTTCTGTATTCAATATCTGAAACATCAGGAAGAAGTGTTTCATTTATAAGCCTTCCCTGTGCTTTATTTGTTGTTCTTTTAACAGTTATAGTATTTTCGGTAAGCTGAGGTTCTTCTTCCGTATGTAAAAGCCATGCTTTTTCCCTTTGCTTATCGGCTGATTTTACATTATCAAAAACTATCATAGCACCGGGATATTCTTTATCTTTAAAGTTTATAAACATCATCTGCCTTGAATACTTTTCAACCGAAGATTTTGGATAAGCATCAGTTATATCTGCTTTAACAAAACTGTATTCAGGATCTCTCGGGTCAGGACCTATATCATAAGATAAAGGTTTACCCTGGATAACTCCTTCTTGATATATATCGTCATAATTTGTAATAGCGCCATTTATACGGGACTGAACATCACCTGTGCCATTAAGACGCAAACCTGCGATATTGGCAACCTGACCACCGTCATACTTGGTTGTTGACATATATCCGCCAAACTCGTTCTCATTTGCACCTCTTACAAGCATTACATTATGTGCAATAGAAAGTTTATGATAATTCTGGTCGTGTTCTGAACCATACGCTAAGCTTGTTTCAATTTTTCCGTCGGGTCTTTCCCATGATGCGGACTGATAAAGACCTGTGTCAAGTGCAAGACCGCCTTTATAGTGAATTTCAAACGCTCCTGAGTCCGCGTGCTGATGACCGCCGAAGAAATATTTATTAAAGTTCATTCGAACAAGTACTCCGTCTCCCTCTTTGGAGTCGTCCCAGCTTGTTCTTGCAAGTATGGTTGATGATGTCACACCGTAATGCCCTGCAAGAGGTAAATCTTCAATACTTTTTTGTTCTATTTTTTCAACATTTGTAAGAAGGAAATATACAGGGCCTAAACCACCATTACTCTGACCTGTAATTGTTCCTGATGGGTTTAATTTATAGAACATATATTTAAAATAAGGATTTTTATAATATGAATAAAGAAGATAGAAGTTTGTTGAAAATGAACCCTGAACTCCGCTTCCTGCAAGCCATATATCACCATACGGCATTGGCTCACCGCTTGATTTTAAGCTCATTATGTATGAATAGCCTACATTTTCTATTTCCTTATTATATATATTGTCAAATCCCATTCGTCTGAATATCCACATGTTTTCCATTAAACATTCAAGTCGGCTCATTCCGTAGTTTGAACCTTCAGTAAAATAACCGCCTGAATATAAAAGGTTCTGACATGGGATAACTTCATCAAAAAATCTTCCGCCAACTAAATTCCATATATCAGGACGTTCGTCATAGCAGGCAATCGCCATACCGATTAAGTCAGTCATTAACTGTCCTTCAATTGCGTGAGAATTCATATTAGCCTGAGAAATAGGAGGCCAGCCGATTTCAAGCTGCATTCCGTATGCTACCCATGTATTTATAAAAAGTTCTCTATCCTCATCACTCATAATGTCATAACACCAGTCATAAACAAGTGAGCCTATATAAATTGTATAACCAAGTTCTCTTGTCTGATGTGCTGCACTTTTTGTACAAACAAGTGAGGATATGTAATTTTTATAAAGTTCTATCGCTTTTTTTCCGTTTTCTAAATTGTTTTCATTATCAATAAGATATAAAAATGCATTTCCTTCTATAATACCTAAACATTTAGTATTGGTATTTGTAGGTGATGCAGGGTCTAAAGGAAGAATACAGTTGTTATCATCTGCTACATTCTTTAAAACCTGTTCATACATCGGTTTGTTTTCTTCACTCTCTAAATTCGCCTTTATAAGAGGAATATCTTTTTCTCTTACTAAAAGTCTTGGATGCCCTTCGGGAGGAACAATCGGAGGAATGTTATAATACTGCCCGTCTATAAAATTCCTAGGCTTTTCCATTCCTGATGCTCCGTTAGGAACAAATGCAACATTATTTGTAATAAGAATATTATCTATTCTCGTTCTTAACTCTCTTGGTCTTAAACCTATAGTATAAGTGCCTTTTTTAAAAAACTCATTTGATAAAATCTGCCAGTGCCAGTCACCGTCTTCATAAACCGAAAGTTCCTTTGAACCCCAGTTTTTATCTCCGTATTTAAAGTGAATTGAGTTTTCTGATACATTTGCAACCGTTGATCTTAACCATATTGTATAAACTCCGTCTTCAGGAAATGATATGTCAAATCTAAGTTCGGGTTTTTCACTTGCTTCAGGTGTTGAAAGCTGTGCCGAAGCAAGAGGATTAGCCTGAAGGCAGGTACCACCTGTTGCGGTATCGTATTCCACTTTTACATATCTTCCTTCATACTGTGTGTATTCTCCGTCAGCCTCAAAAATGACTTCACTGCCTGTAAACTTAATTACTTTATCATCATTTTTAGGTGCCGCAATAACAGAAAAAGAACTAAAAAGCATACATAGTGCAAGAGTTAAAGAAAGATATTTTTTAAGTTTTTTCATATTTTTCTCCTTTCTTAACACACATTAATCATCAAATACTACTATTATCCACCAGTACTTATGTTGATTGATAGCACCAAGTGAAACTGTAACAGGTGTTTCACTCCACTCGGAAACTTCATAATATTTTTTATATATTTTATTCATTTGCATAGTTGCTGTATCAGATGTTGCTGTAATATTTTCTGTAGCATTTGAAACCTCTGTAAACCCTTCTGCCGATGCCCATGCCGGCATACTGACATCGTTCCAGGCAATATAAACTGTTGCCGAACGGTTAATATCAAATGTTATAAATCCTGTTTTGTCAAGGTATTCCGCCATTTTAGTATTGGTGGTTGGAATGAACCCATCCATAGGAAGTGAAATAAATGTTCCGCCCAGGAATTTGTCTTCCATATTTTTTACAAGATATGTTCTTCCTGTATGAAGTAAAATCGGATTTGTAATTTCTGATATAACCTCATTTGCACCACTATATATAGGATTTTGAATATTTTCATATATTTTAAGATTTGAATTAGGGTCAAATGATGCATAATCCATTGTAACATTTGTTACTTTTGCATCTTCTCTTTCAAATTCAACACTGTATGTTTTACTGTCGCCGTTATTTGCAGTTGTTTTAATATTTACTGTACCTGAAAGTTTAGCAGGATAGGTAATCTCTGTTTTAACACCCGAATCTTCAGTTTTAAATAAAAGTTCAGGGTAGTTAAGCACTGATGCAGGAACTTTAAATTTATAATTTAAAATTGATTTATTAAATCCTGCAATAATTGAATTATTAAAACTTAATGCTTTAAGATTATTGTTAGTTGATGTAAGCGTAGCACAGTTTATAATACTGTTACCATTTTTATAATCATTTAAAATAAATGATTTTATTTGCGCTTTGGAAACATCAGAAAGTGTTACATTTAAAGTATTTGTAAGAGATGTTTCATTTCCCTGCTTTTTAGAAGATACTTTATCTATCATAAATCCATCATTATAAAGAGCAGTTACAAAAGTGATATTATCTTCATCTCTTAATTCTCTTAAATCGAGTGTTGCATTAACTGTTGCGTTTGCAGGAACAGCATCAATTACTGTGCCCACTGCATCGGTATATGTTACTTTAGGAAGTGTTGTATAAGTTGTAGGCTGAGTTTTAGAACTTTCATAACAAAGTTTTATTTTGTATGTTGTTAGTTTTCCTGAAAAGTTTTCAACATCTATATAAACTGTGCCGGGAATAGTATCACAAAGTACGATATTTTCACTTGCTACATTATCTTTTTTAGTAACCGAAATCGCAGGAAAGCCCTGATAATTGTCGGCAAGATAATGTGTATATATAGTCTTTGAACTTTCAAATCCATCTATTGACACACCGTCAACTTTAATATCGGTAAGTTCGGTTGAAATTTCGGCACGATCTAAGTAAACAGTATAAGTTTTAGTTTTTCCTCCCGGGGTTGTAACCTCTATAGTTGCAATGCCAGGTACTGATGAAGGTTCCTCGGTAACTGCAGTTGCTCCTGAATCTTTTGTTACACCTGTAACTTCAGGTATTCCCTGGTAATCATATGAAAGCAAATGAGTATAGTCTGTCTTCGCACTGCTAAAATCAGCAACGGATACACCATCAACCTTAATATCCGAAAGTTCTGCTGAAATTTCTTCAAAAGTTATTGTCGGTTTTCTTGTGCCTCCGTAGTACCAGTAAAACGTTGTAGCATTACCGCCTTCTTCTACTCTTACCGCAAAGGTTGCAGTTTCTTCACTGTTAGCTATCTTTGATTTCAAATAATCGGTAACATCAAATTTATATGCTGTTTGTGAATCAGATGTAACTGCAATATCACTTTTTAAAGAATAATCTACATCTGTACCATATTTACCGCCGGCAGTTACACCTTCGCCTGTAACACCTCTTATTTCAACCTTTGTCTGAGCGTTAACAGCGGCAACGTTTCCGTATCCGTAAACAGTTAAGACTGCCTTCTTATCAGCAGGAATTCCAAGTAGATTTTCAATATCAAATACTACTGCACCTTCCTGCCTTACTTTAGTTGAAGAATCTGTTCTTACCTGAACATATTTATTATCATCATTAACATTATAAGAGGTAAGATTAGCATCAAATCTGCCGTGTGTGGTGCTTCTTGTTGCATTAAATACACCGACAGCGGTCGCTGTTCCTATATAATCATCTGTTATAAAATTAACCTTATACTGTGTTTCGACACCGTATGTATTAACCTTTATAACCGCAGTTCCGGGAACTTGTGTAGCCTGAATAATATCAACTGTTGAGTTATCTGCCAATGCAGAAACATAAGGCACAGTAGTGTCATCATCAAGAGTTACAACATAGGTATATGTGCCATCTTTAATATTGATATTATTACCATCATAACTTAAATCAGAAAGAATAGTCTTTTTATATTCAAGATGTGGCACTACATTATATGGTGCTAAAGCAAGGTCCATATAAACGCTTGAATCTCCGTTTTTCCAGTCAGAGTCAACAAATTCAACCAAGAAAGAAATTGAAGGTGCGCCGCTTTGTATTCTTGCTTTTACATAAGATGTAACATCAAATGAATATTCTTTAAAATCAAGTGATAAGCCCTCGGTTGTAGTGAAAGTATAATTTCTGTCAACGGTAGGAAGAGTTCCGTTAAAAGCATAATTTTCATCAACTATACCAACTATTCTTACGCTTCCTCCTGATACGCCAAGTGCAGTTTGTGCTCTTACCGCAACGGTCAGGATAACTTTGTCATCTGCATTAAGGCCTTCTGCTGTTGTTTCAAACTTAAGGATTGCTTCGTCACGAGGATCTCCTGATGCGTTATAAACTCTTCCCGATATTGAATCGGTAAAATTATCTGGTTTCCATGCACTGAAAGTAACATTCCCTGTATTTCTTTCTAAGTAATGTTTTTCTTTTAATGTAAATGTTCCTCTTTCGTAAGTCTCATTTAATGCATAAATATCTGTATTATTTTCACTTAATGTTTCGATATCGCTTATATTATTGTCAGGTATAAAATCCAAAGATGTTTCTGATGTATAAGCAACAGGAACAGACATTAGTATAAAAGAAAGTACAATAATTATGCTTAAAATTCTTTTCATATTCCTTTTCCTTTCTTAATATAAAATAATTTCCGGTTTTTCATTTCTTGCTTTGGTTTGAATATTTAAATTGAAATCACTGGTACCATTAGGATAAAGTTGTTTTTGCCATTCTTCATTTATTCCTACTCCGATTGAAATATAGTCTTTGCCTTCATTAAGCCTTTTCTTTAAGTAGTCTGTAATATTAAACTTGAGCGGTTTAAGGCTTGTGCTTTCAGGAGTTTTTAAAGTACCTATACATTTTCCGAATTTTTCCGCGTTATTATATGTAAGTTCAGTTTCATCAAACTCTTCTTCAAGTTCATATATACTTAAGTATTTTATTGTTTTTGCTGCAGTTGCGTTAGGTTGTTTTACATATAACACTAAATCGGCGCCACCCGATACGCCCTCAACACCGCTTATATCAAATTCCAGATATAGAATTCTTCCGTAATTAGGATTAAATTTGCCAGGAAGCATCAGATTATGAGGTGTTCTCTCAGCTGTTCCGTACATAAAGTTATAATTATCGTTAGGTTTGCTCTTATCGACATAGGTATCATCAGTAAGAACAGGTACTTTATTATTATAAACTGGTGTTAAATCTTTTATTTCAAAATCTCCAAGATTTATGGTTTTATCTGCAAGTACAATATTTCCGTCATTATATTTAGCATAGGCTCTTACATATATATTTTCATAATTTTTAGGATTTACAAATGTAAAACCATAGTAGCCTGCATTACTGCAAGGATATTTTGATGGTACTTTTTTAACATTAAATCCGTCATAAGTAGGTTCAGGGTTAAGTGTAGAATATAACACTCCGTACTCGGATACATCAAACCCTTGCGCATTTATTCTTCCCATAAGGAATATTCCATTATCATCTTTTGCGACATACGGAACAGTTTCTACATCAGGTGACAATGCTTCTGCAATTTTTGAAAATTCTACTTCAAGTGTTGAACTTTCTGTAATCGCAGGAGTTTTTAATGTTACAACTCCCAATTGGCTATAAACTCCGTAAGGTGTTCCATTAAACAGAACTTCTTCTACATAATATCCGTCATCAGGTGTTATTGTTATATCTACAGGTTCATTATCCGTTGCAAGAATAATTCCGCCCGGCAACACATTTCCGCCCTCATTTTTATTAACTGTTACTATATTTTTCGGGGTAACTTTATAACTGATACCGTTTTTCAAAGTCATAACTCTGCCGATACTGTTATAAGTTGCTGTTGTTCCCAGCTGGCCCTCTGCCTCAAAAGGAGGTATATAAAGTTTACCGTTATAAGCCCTTATGGTATCTGTAAGAGGAAGGTCTGCTCCGTTTACATTGAAGGTTTTCTTGCCGTTTTCAAAGGTTACATCTTTTAAATCCAGTTTGTAAGCAACCTTGTTTTCATTTAAGATATATGGTGTTATCCCTATTTTTTCAAGGTATTCTTCAGCACATACAAGCAACATACCGTTTTCTGTAACTACAGGAGGGTTTTTAAAAGTAACCATTTCCTTCCCAAATTTTACAGAAGGGATATTTCCCAGACTTTCAGAGATATTATTCATAAAGAATAAATCTT
>SVKJ01000034.1 GCA_015068525.1 Oscillospiraceae bacterium
TTGATTTTACATATTCAGGTCAAATAGAATATGTAAAGAAAGAAGGTGTTTATGTAAAATATGAAAATAATAAAGCAATTATTTCAGATTCAACGATTTCACATAAAACAAGAGGACTTTCACTTCTTGCCTATGAAATATCAAAAGGGAAAAAAAGTTTTGAAATAAGCGAGATTCCTGAATTCGACGAGAGGGGATTGCAGATTGACTTATCGCGTAATGGAGTTATGAGGGTTTCTGCAATTAAAGAATATATAAACTATATGGCTTGTATGGGGCTTAATTCTCTTATTCTTTATATGGAAGATGTTTATAAAATTACAAAATACCCGTATTTTGGTTATATGAGAGGTGCATATTCTCACGAGGAACTTAGAGAGATTGATGATTATGCTTATAATTTGGGGATAGAGGTAATTCCGCATATTCAGGTGCTTGGACATATGAGCCAGTATTTCAGGTGGAATGCATCTTCTGATATACGTAATAATTCAGATACTTTTTTGTGCGGTGAAGAGAAAACATATCAGTTTATCGAAGAAATGATAAAAACAATGCGTAAGTGTTTTCGAACACAAAAAATACATATAGGTTGTGATGAGGCACCTGAGGCAGCAAACGGAAAATATTTGTTAAAAAATGGATTGCATAATACTGTTGATGTTATCAATCAGCATGTCAAGACAGTTGTTGAAATCTGTAAAAAATATGAATTTGATGCAATTATGTACAGCGATTTATATTTTTCACTAAATACCGAAAATTCTTTGCATTATCATCCCGATGTTGTTTTTCCATTGGGATTTAAAGAAAAACTGCCTGATGTTTCATTTATGTATTGGGATTACGGTCAAACGGATGAAAACAGATACAGTAAAATAATATCAAAACATCAGGAATTTGGGAAAAAAATAATATTTGCAGGAGGTATATGGGGGTGGCTGGATATTCTTCCAAGATATTCATACACTGTGGATACTTTCATTCCTGCACTTCGTGCTTGCATAACTAACAAAGTTAAGTCAGTTTATGGTACTATCTGGGGAGATGACGGTTGTGAGTGCAATAAAATGTATGAACTGTTTTTTGCACCCATTGTATCCGAGTATTGTTTTAAAGGTTATAGTTGCAGTATTGATGAAGTGTTGGATATGAGCGAGTTTCTGTTTGGAATTAAGAGAGAATTCTTTAGTGCAGTGAGCGAATCTGCTATGCCTTATGAGGAAACAGAATACTGGGGTTACTGCGATACCTTTTATGGAAAGGGATTATTTTATACTGATATATTATATAATCTGACTAATGAGATCGATTTTTACAAAGATGCCATTCACAGATATATAAATTCCAAAAGAATTATTGAAAAAACATTTAAAAATTCCAAATGGCAGGATTATGAAAAGTTTGCAGTTGATTATTACGATATTTTAATCAGTAAAGCTGATATTATTGTAAATATCAGAACTGCTTATGAAAATTCAAATAAAGTTTATTTGAATGAACTTATAGATAAAAAACTGCCTGATTTAAGGGAAAAATATGTTTCTTTAATGGCTTTATGGCAAAAAATGTGGCTTTCGGTATTTAAACCATTTGGTTGGGAATGTATCAATTCAAGACTTGCTACGGTTATAGCAAGGATAGACTATGCTATCTATGCAATTAATAATTTTCTTTCGGGGAATGCAGAGAATATAGAGGAACTTGATGAACCGATACTTATTTCACATAACTCTGAGAACAGGCATTATGCCGATCTTGTTACAGGAAGTAAATATTTATAAAAGGAGCGATTTATATGAAAAAAATTTGCAAAAAGTTTAATTTAATTCTGGCAATTATTATGGTAATTACTTTGTTGTCTGCATGCAGTCAGCCACAATCGGTTGATATCGCAACCAACGAAGAATTAGATCCTGCAAAAATAGGAGATTATTCTACTCTTAAACTTCCTATTGATGACAAATATACTGAAATTTCCTATTTACATGATTCAGATATTACAAATTTGAATGACAGCTTGTTTATAAAGGAGTTAAGAAGAAGAACAGGCCTTAATGTCAATGTAATTGCAGTGCCTCTTTCTACAATTGCTGAAAAAGCAAAAGTACTTATGGCATCAAAAGATGAAATGCCGGATATTATGGACCATGTCGGAGGAATTGATGAAGTTAATGATTTTGGAAAGCAGGGAGCATTTGAAGAAATTCTTCAGCATATAGATGAACTTCCTAACTTTAAAAAATTATTCTATGATGAAGCGGATAAATACGACACAAAAGGTAAAATAAAGAATTTTCTTGACGGAGAAGGAAATTTATTTATGTTTCCAAGATATAATATTTCCCGTAAGGTTAATCATGGTTTCCTATATAGAAAAGATATCTTTGATAAGCATAATATAAAAATGTGGACAAGCACAGAAGAATTTTTAGATGTTTTAAGACAACTTAAAAAACTTTACCCTGACTCAACGCCATTTGCTTCAAAAACAGGGGACCAGATATTTGGAAACTTTACTCTTAACTATGGTCTTGATATTATGACAGGATTTCAGCCTTATTATGACGAAGAAGAAAAAGTATGGAAAATGTCATGCACCGACCCTAAATTTAAAGATTGCCTTGATCTTGTAAAGACTATGTTTGACGAAGGACTTATTGACCCTGAATTTATAACAGCAACTCAACCTGCATGGACAGCGAAAATGACACAGGCTGATAAAGCATTTGTTACATGGGACTGGATTGGAAGACTTGATATGTTTAAAGAACAGACACTACAAACTGTTCCTGACTACGATTTAAGATATGCTGAACCATTAGAAGGTAAAGTTATTACTCTTACGAATGTACTTACCGGACCCGCTGTTAAAAAAGGAAAAAACAGTATGCTGGCTCTTAAACTTCTTGATTATATGATAAGTGATTCCGGAGCAATACTTGCTTCAATGGGGGTTGAAGGAGTTACTTTTAACTATGGAGAAAACGGTATGGCAAAATATCTTGGATTTGAAGACGGAGAATCTGCAACCACAA
The DNA here is from genome assembly GCA_015068525.1 of Oscillospiraceae bacterium. Classification (NCBI taxonomy): domain Bacteria; kingdom Bacillati; phylum Bacillota; class Clostridia; order Eubacteriales; family Oscillospiraceae; species Oscillospiraceae bacterium. The sequence continues at coordinate 3,039 of SVKJ01000034.1, forward strand.
CACTTCTTGAACAAAAATATGGTATATGCGGACCTTTAGCGCACCGTTATGACGACAGATGTGCATACTATAATTATACCGAAAAGGAACAGGAAGCACAGGATATGATGACAAGTAAAGAAGACGGTTTCTGGCCTGAAGACCCTGTTCTTACATTTAACGAACAGGAAAAGAAAGTTATCGAAAAATATCTTACATCGCTTGAAACTGCCGCGAGAGAATTTTCAACTAAATATGTTTTAAATGGAAATCAATCATGGGAAGATTGGCTTAAAAAAGCAGAAACTTTAGGTGCAAAAGAAATTCTTAAAGCCTATAACGATGCTCAGAAAAGATACGATAAATTATAAAATCTAATATACTTAAAACCTCTGGGGAAAAATCCTCAGAGGTTTTTGAATTCACTTACATATTCATTTGGAATAAGAAATATTATTTCATCATCAGTAAAATTAAGTATGTTAAGATTTGCTTTTAGAAAACTTGCTTTTTTAACGATTTTAATAAGAGTTAAAAAAGCATTTTCATCTTCGCATATCTTAAGAATTATTTTTGTATTATTTCCAAATATTTCGGTAGATATTTCGGGAACAAAACTTCTTACTTTTTTTATAACATCAAAAACTTTGCTTATAAGATTTTCTTTAACAGTAAATGTAACTGAAATTTTATCTTTTAAATAAAACTGTTTTGTAAAATAATCAATTTTTATATTTTCTTCATTGATTAATTCCAGTATTTTTGAGATATAAAAAATATTATCAGGTAAATTTTTAACTGTAATTAAAGCGATTTCTTTTGTATCGGTAATTAAAATTTCCGACATTTAAAATCTCCTTTTTACATTCCCTTATAATTCTTTAATTAAAGAATCCATATTATATAAACCAGGTTTTTTTCCTGCAAGATATTTTGCCGCTTTTACTGCACCTTCTGCAAAAATTTCTTTGCTTGTTGCAAGGTGAGATAAGGTAACAACCTCGTTATTTCCGGCAAAAATAACATCGTGTTCGCCGACAATTGTACCGCCGCGAACTGCGTGAATACCAATTTCCGTTTTTGACCTTTTCTTTCTTATACTGTGCCTGTCATAAACATATTCGTAAGAATTATTTAGTTCTTCGTTTATGGCATCTGCAATTGCAAGTGCAGTACCACTCGGAGCATCAATTTTCTGATTATGATGCTTTTCCACGATTTCAATATCAAATTTATCGGATAAAAGTTTAGTTGCTTTTTTTGCTAAATCAATTATTAAGTTAACACCGATTGACATATTTGCAGAATAGAAAACAGGAATAACATTTGATGATTCTTTAATTTCTTCTATTTGCTCTTTTGATAAGCCTGTTGTAGCAACAACAATAGGTGTTTTAGTTGCTTTGGCATATTCCATTAGCGGATAAAAGGCAGACGGATGTGAAAAATCAATTATAACATCTGCTTTGCCTGTAAATCCGGACGGAGCATTGTAAACTTCATAATCATAATTTTTTGTTGTATCAATATCGATGCCACATACTATATTGATATATTCATCGCATTTTACAATTTCGGTTATAACTCTTCCCATTTTTCCGTTACAACCGCTTAACATTATATTTATCATAGGTAATCATTCCTTATTTAATATTAAACAAGTTTAACTCCTGCGCCTTTAAGAGAATTAATAAGTCTTTGCTTGTTCTTTTCGTCCATTTCATACAAAGGCATTCTTAACTTTCCAACATTAAATCCCATAAGGTTAAGTGCTGTTTTAACAGGTATCGGATTAACCTCACAAAACAGAGTGTTGATTAAATCAAGATATTTAAACTGTAATCTCATGCTTTCTTCGGTTTTGCCGTCAAGATAAAGTTTGCAAATATCATGAGTTTCTTTTGGAAGTACGTTTGCAAGAACGGAAATAACACCTTTTCCGCCAACAGACATAACAGGAACGATAATATCGTCATTTCCTGAATAAATGTCAAGCCTGTCACCAAATCTGGCAGCAACTTCCATTAAGTATGAAGCATTACCGCTTGCTTCTTTAATACCTACAATATTGTCAATCTTTACAAGTTCTTCTAAAACTTCCAAAGATATATTCATACCTGTTCTTGATGGAACATTGTATAGAATTATCGGGATATTAACACTTTCTGCAATTAAAGTAAAGTGATTTATAAGACCCTGTTTGTTTGTTTTGTTGTAGTATGGTGTAACAACAAGCAGTGCGTCTGCGCCAAGCCTTTCGGCTTCTTTACTTAATTTAATACCGTGAACAGTATCATTACTTCCTGTGCCTGCAATAACAGGGATTTTCTTATTAACTCTTTTTACAGTGTATTCAATAGCAGATAAATGCTCTTCGTCAGGCATTGTTGCCGCTTCTCCTGTTGTACCGCACACGATTATAGCATCTGTATTATTGTTAAGATGAAAATCTATAAGGTTGCCAAGACTATCAAAATCAATTCCGTTTTCGTTAAACGGTGTGATAATAGCAACACCTGAACCGGTAAAAACAGTTTTTTTCATTTTAGGTCAACTCCTTCAAATTAATCTAAATAACCAAGTTTTGCAAGTAGTTCAGCCATAAGAACTGCACCGCCTGCAGCACCTCTTAAGGTATTATGAGAAATACATACAAATTTATAATCATATTGAGAATCTTCTCTTAATCTTCCCATTGAAACAGCCATTCCGCCTTCTAAGTTTCTTTCAGATTTAGTTTGCGGTCTGTTGTCTTCTTCAAAGTAATTAAGGAAATGTTTAGGAGCAAGAGGAAGTTCAAGTTCCTGAGCAGTACCTTTGTAATTTTTCCAGATTTCTTTTATTTCATCAATAGACGGTTTGTTTTCAAATGATACAAAAACTGCAGCAAGATGACCGTCGCTTACAGGCACTCTTATACATTGAGTTGTAATAGCAGGAGAGGTAGCAGGAACGATTTTGTCTCCTTCAATTTTACCCCATATTTTTAATGGTTCAATTTCACTTTTTTCCTCTTCTCCGCCAATGTATGGAATAACATTATCTACCATTTCAGGCCATGTTTCAAAAGTCTTACCTGCACCGGAAATTGCCTGATATGTACAAGCAAGAACATTTTTAATGCCAAATTTCATAAGCGGATGAAGCGCAGGAACATAACTTTGAAGTGAACAGTTTGATTTAACTGCAATAAATCCTCTTTTTGTTCCAAGTCTTTTTCTTTGTGCATGAATAATTTCGGCATGATCTGCATTTATTTCAGGCACAATCATCGGAACGTCAGGAGTATGTCTGTGAGCAGAGTTATTTGAAATAACAGGGCATTCTGCTTTTGCATATTTTTCTTCTAATGCCTTTATCTCATCTTTTTTCATATCAACTGCGCAAAAAACAAAATCAACTTCTGATGCGATTTTTTCTATATCTAATGTTGCATCTAAAACAACAGTTTTCTTTATGTTTTCAGGAATAGGTGTTTTCATAACCCAACGGTTTCCTACTGCCTCTTCATAAGTTTTACCGGCTGAACGGGAAGAAGCGGCTAAAACTTTTAAGTTAAACCAAGGATGGTTTTCTAAAAGAGTTATAAATCTCTGACCAACCATTCCGGTAGCACCTACGATACCTACATTAAATGTTTTCATAATAATTCCTCCATTATACTATATGCTATCTTTATATATAATAACACTATATTTAAGAAAAGTCAATTTAGAAAAAACAATAAAAATTAATAAAAAACTTGAAAAAATATTGTAACCTATGTTAAAATAGAGAGAAAAGATTTTTAAATTACGGAGGAATAAATATGTCAGGACATTCTAAATGGTCTAATATTAAACACAAAAAGGAAAAATCAGATGCTCAAAAAGCGAAGATTTATACAAAACTCGGAAGAGAAATTGCAGTTGCCGTTAAAGCAGGCGGTCCCGATCCTTCAATTAACGGTAAATTAAAAGATATAATTGCCAAAGCAAGAGCAAACAATATGCCTAACGATAATGTTAAAAGATGTATTGAAAAAGCAACAGGAAGTCAGGAAAATGATAATTATGAAGATATAGTATACGAAGGTTATGGACCAAGAGGGGTAGCAGTAATTGTTGAAGCACTTACTGATAACAGAAATCGTACTGCGGCTGATGTAAGGCATTATTTTGATAAATTTGGAGGAAATTTAGGAACTAATGGTTGTGTTTCCTTTATGTTTGATAAATACGGTGTTCTTATTGTTGAAAAAAATGATTCTGTTTCTGAAGAAGAACTTATGGATGCTGCAATGGAAGCGGGCGCACAGGATTTTAATGAAGAAGATGAAGTTTATGAAATTTTAACTACTCCCGAAGAATTTTCTTTCGTCCGTGAAGAACTTGAAAATAAAGGCTTTGAATTCTTAAAAGCAGAGGTAACATTAGTTCCTCAGACTTATGTATCTTTAACTGATGAAAAAGATATTCTTATGATGGAAAAACTTATTGAGCATCTTGAAGATAATGATGATGTTCAGAATATTTATCACAACTGGGAAGAGTGTGAAGATTAAGTAAATGTTAAATTTATGTTAAAATTGTGTAATATTCTTGATTTTTTGACATAATTTGTATATACTTGTTTTTTGGATAATATTTATAAGAAAGATGAGTGTTATTATTATTTATTTGGGGAAAAATAATTTTTAACATATTTCTAAGTGGCTTTAATTTTATAATTTTGAAAAAGGGTGTTAAAAATGAAAAAAATTGCTGTTTTAACAAGTGGGGGAGATGCTCCCGGTATGAACGCAGCCATTCGTGCTGTTGTAAGATGTGCGCTTCACAATAATATGGAAGTTTATGGGATTCACGAAGGATACAAGGGCCTTTTGAATGGTAATTTTGAAAAAATGGGATATCGTTCTGTATCCGATTGTTTAAATAAAGGCGGTACAATTTTAAAAACTGCTCGCAGTAAAACTTTTGCGACCCCTGAAGGAGTTGCAAAAGCTGTTGAAATTGCAAAAGAAAAGGGTATTGAGGGTATAGTTGTTATCGGAGGCGACGGGTCATTCAGGGGCGCAAGAGCGTTAAGTGATGCAGGGCTTCCTACTGTTGGTATTCCGGGAACAATTGATAATGATATTGCCTGCACTGATTATACTATCGGTTTTGATACGGCGCTTAATACTGCCTGTGAATGTATAGATAAACTAAAAGATACCTGTTCATCTCATTCAAGATGCAGTGTTGTTGAAGTTATGGGAAGGCACGCAGGGCATATTGCTCTTGAAGTTGCAGTTGCCAACGGTGCAGAAGCAGTTTTAGTTCCTGAAAAAGATTATGATATAAAAGACGATATTGTTTCATATATAAATGAATCTATCAAAAAAGGAAAATCTCATTTTGTTGTTATTGTTGCTGAAGGTATTGGAGAATCTGAAAAAATAGCATTTCAGATTGAAGCGTTAACTGAAATTGAAACAAGAGTCGCAATTTTAGGGCATATTCAAAGAGGTGGTTCACCAACTGTTTACGATAGAGTTATGGCAAGCCGTATGGGTGTAAAAGCAGTTGAACTTCTTATGGAAAATAAGGCCAACAGAGTTGTTGCTTTTAAAGATAACAAAATTGTGGATTATGATATTACCGAAGCATTAAATATGAAAAAGGGTATTGATGAACAGTTATACGAAGTATTTACTGATATAACATATTAAAATGTAAATGTGAGGTCAAACAATGTTTAAAAATCTTCCTAATTACATCACAATATTCAGATTGATATTGGTTTTTGTTTTTATATTTTTGTTTAGTTCGGATATAGATAATAAAAGCCTTTATTGTGTTATAACTTTTTTGATAGCAGGTCTTAGTGATGTATTGGATGGTTTTTTAGCAAGGAAATTTAAAATTGAAAGTAATTTCGGCAAACTTATGGATCCTCTTGCCGATAAACTTATGCAGATAACCGTTGCAGTTTGTATGGCGAGTATGGAACATTCTCTTTCGTGGGTGCCTGTATTTTTAATACTAAAAGAGTTAGTTATGATTTTAGGTGCAGCGAGACTTCTTAAAAAAGATAAAATTGTTGTTCAGGCAAACTTTTTCGGAAAACTTGCAAGTGTGATTTATTTCCTTGTCTTCCTTGTTATAATGATTTTTGAAAATATTGATCCTCTTATAAAACAAGGGCTATGCATAAGTTTTGTTATTGTATCAATACTTGCCTTTGTAAATTACATAAATGCATATTACAAAAAAGTTAAACCACAGTAAACTGTGGTTTTTTCTTTGAACTGATTGACAATTTTTAGCATAAAGTATATAATGAAAAAAGCACATTTAATTGAAAGGTTAATTATAAAAATGGTTTATAATAATATTTTAGAAGCAATAGGAAATACTCCTGTAATTAAATTATCGAATATGGTTGATAGTGATTCTGCTGATATTTTAGTTAAATTTGAAGGGCTTAATGTCGGTGGCTCTATTAAAACGAGAACTGCATATAATATGATAAAAAAAGCAGAAACAGAAGGTATTTTAAATAAAAATTCAATAATAGTTGAGCCGACAAGTGGAAATCAGGGGATTGGTCTTGCCTTAGTCGGTGCTGTAAGAGGCTATAAAACTGTTATTATTATGCCCGACTCTGTCAGTGAGGAAAGAAGAAAACTTGTTAATCACTACGGTGCAGAAGTGATATTAGTTCACGATTCAGGTAATATCGGTCTTTGTATAGAAGAATGTCTTAACCTTGCACTTAAAATGAAAAAAGAAAATCCTGATGTTTTTGTTCCTCAGCAGTTTGAAAATCCTGCTAATCCTGATATTCAAAGAGAAGTTACAGGTATGGAAATTATAAATCAGGTTAATGGCCCTATTCACGGCTTTTGCTCAGGTATCGGCACAGGGGGAACTATAACAGGTATTGGAGAAACTTTGAAAAAATATAATCCTGAAATGACAATATGGGCTGTAGAACCTGAAGATGCCGCTATTTTGTCGGGTGGTTCAATCGGTACTCATATTCAGATGGGAATAGGCGACGGAATTATTCCTGAAATTTTAAATCAGAATATATATGATGATATTTGTATAGTTAAAGATGATGAAGCTTTAAATACTGCTAAAGATTTGGCAAGAAAAGAAGGCATTATGTGTGGAATTTCAAGCGGAACAAATGTTGCCGCTGCAATAAAACTTGCCAAAAAATTGGGAAAAGGTAAAACTGTTGTAACCGTTCTTCCTGATACTGCAGAAAGATATTTTTCTACTCCGTTGTTTGAATAGTGCAGTTTATCTGCACTTTTTTAGTATCATTTAACTAAAAAAAGAACATTATAAAAGTATAATATTGTTTATATAAATACTTGAAATTAAAAAAACAATATGATAAAATTATATTATAAAAAATGTAAATAAATGTAAATAAATGTAAAAAATAGGGAGGATACTATGGATTCAAACAAAAGACCGGATACTATGGAACGTATTACAACAAAGGAACTTGCAGATGCTTTTATAAGTGAGCAGATCTCTAAAATCAAAGAACAGGTAGGAGGTAAAAAAGTTCTTCTTGCCTTATCAGGAGGAGTTGATTCTTCTGTTGTTGCAGCGCTTCTTATCAAAGCTATCGGAAAACAACTCATTTGTGTGCATGTTAATCATGGACTTATGAGAAAAGGCGAAAGTGAACAGGTTATTGAAGTATTTAAAAATCAACTTGATGCTAATTTGATATATATAGATGCAACTGATAGATTTTTAAATAAACTAGAAGGTGTATCCAATCCTGAAACAAAAAGAAAGATTATCGGCGGAGAATTTATAGTAGTCTTCGAAGAAGAAGCAAGAAAGTTGACTGATGTTGACTTTTTGGCTCAGGGAACAATCTATCCTGATATACTTGAAAGTGATGGTGTAAAAGCCCACCATAACGTTGGCGGACTTCCTGAAGATATGCAGTTTGAACTTGTAGAGCCTGTTAAACTTCTTTATAAAGACGAAGTAAGAGTTGTAGGTAAAGCGTTAGGACTTCCTGATACAATGGTTGAAAGGCAACCATTTCCTGGTCCCGGACTTGGTGTTCGTTGTCTTGGTGCAATCACTCGTGACAGATTACACGCTTTAAGAGAGGCAGATGCAATCTTAAGAGAAGAGTTTGATATTTGTGGCCTTTCTAAAAAAGTATGGCAGTATTTTATCGCAGTGCCTGACTTTAAGTCAGTCGGTGTAAAGAATGACAAAAGATATGAAGGTTGGCCTGCAATTATCCGAGCAGTCAATACTAAAGATGCCATGAGTGCAACAATAGAAGAAATCCCTTACGAAATCCTTCATAAAATAACTAATCGTATAACAAATGAGGTTGATGGCATCAACAGAGTATGCTTAGACCTTACTCCAAAACCTATTGGGACGATTGAGTGGGAATAA
>SVKJ01000035.1 GCA_015068525.1 Oscillospiraceae bacterium
TTTTATGAGCAACTTATGTTGCTCTGTTTGTCATGCAATTTTCAATGTACAGCTGATTATTTTGACTTACTAAAAATTATTTTGAGAATTTTCGTTTTTTTCTCTTGACTTTTAATAGTTAGTCTTAAATTAAAAAGTAATGGTGCTATAAATGTTATATAAAAACCAAGTACAAAGTATTTTATATCATTTTCTATAAGCAGATAGATTGCCGCAATGCCTATGATACCTATAAGATAATTTATAATCTTACTATATATTTTTTTAGGAATTTTATAACCTATATATTTATTTTCTACTAAAAAACCAATTAAAAATCCAAGATATAAGTATGTAATCTTAAGACTGTCATGATCATTAAAGAAAACTATTCCGATAATTCCCGGTATAATAAACAAAAATCCATACCAATATTTCTTTCTTTCCATTATATTATCAATTATATTCCCTGAAATTTTTACAATGAAAAATCCGAGTAAAAAACCAATAAGTACATCTATAATACTATGGACTCCAAGATATATTCTTGAAAAACCGATTAAAAGAGTTAAAACAAGCAAAGGAATAAAAAATTTAATTATGTTAAAGTATCTTTTAACCGAAAACAAAAGTGACATAGAAAGTTGGGAATGATTACTCGGAAAAGAATATCCATACCCGAATTTTACATCTTTATTTACTATATCTGAATTTTTAACATAAGGTCTTCCCACTTTAAATATATCTTTTACAATAAAATTAAAAAGCATACCATTTAAAAGAATAAAACCTGTTCTAATGCCCTTATCTTTATTTATACACCAATAAACATAACATAATACGGCAACAAGAGGGATATCCGTTATAAGGTAGGATACTAAAAGAAAAAATTTATCTAAAAAAATATTGCCATTATTTTGCAAAAATAAATTTAGTTCAAGCAACCTGATCACTCCCTTCTTAATATATTAACATATATTGGTATTTTTTTAAAGACTTTTTTAAAAAATTACAAAATAATACTTTTAAATTATTTTTGTTTGTGATATAATGAAAAAGATGTCAGGCACGGGGACTTGAATTCCATATGCATTAAGAAGGGGTATTGTAAGCAATGAATAAAACAGGATTTGATAACAACAAATATCTAAAAACTCAATCTGAACAAATCAGGAAGAGAATTTCTGATTTTGGCGGAAAACTCTATCTTGAATTTGGAGGAAAATTATTTGACGATTTTCATGCATCCAGAGTACTGCCCGGCTTTGAGCCTGACAGCAAAATGCGTATGCTTCAGCAATTAAAAGACGATGTTGAAATTGTTATTACAATTAACGCTTCGGATATTGAGAAAAATAAAATGAGAAGCGATCTTGGAATAACATATAATGATGATGTTTTAAGACTTATTGATATTTTTGAAAGTCTTCAGTTATATGTTGGCAGTGTTGTTATAACAAGATATGACGGACAAGCTGCTGCAGATGACTTTATAAGAAAACTTAACAATCTTAATGTAAAATGTTATAAACACTATCCTATTTTAGGATATCCTTCCGATGTGCCTCATATTGTAAGTGATGAAGGGCTTGGCAAAAACGATTATATTAAAACAAGCCGTTCACTTGTAGTTGTTACTGCACCCGGTCCGGGAAGCGGCAAAATGGCAACTTGCTTAAGCCAGTTATATCACGACTTTAAAATGGGAATTAAATCAGGATATGCTAAATTTGAAACATTTCCTGTATGGAACTTACCTTTAAAGCATCCTGTTAATCTGGCATACGAAGCTGCAACATCTGATCTTAACGATGTTAATATGATAGACCCTTTCCATTTAGACGCTTATGGTACAATTGCGGTTAATTACAACAGAGATGTTGAAATTTTCCCTGTACTGAAATCTATATTTGAAAAAATTCAGGGTAACTGTCCTTATAAATCTCCTACCGACATGGGAGTTAATATGGCAGGAAACTGTATCATTGATGATGAAGTTTGCAAAAACGCATCAAGAATGGAAATTTTAAGAAGATATTTTACTGCAAAAGTTAATAAGATTAAAGGTGAAAATAATGATGTTCAGGTTTCAAAATTAGAACTTCTAATGAATCAGGCATCAGTTACAACAGATTTCCATCCCGCAGTTTCTTACGCTCTTAAAAAGGCAAATGAAACAAATATGCCTGCCGGCGCTATGGTTTTACCAAACGGTAAAATTGTTACAGGAAAAACCTCAAGCACTTTAGGTGCTGCATCTGCTCTTATACTTAATGCACTAAAAGCACTTGGCAATATTTCTAAAGAATCAGATCTTATATCTTCTGATGTTTTAGAACCTATATGCAAATTAAAAACTCAGTATTTGAAACATAGAAATCCACGTCTTCATACTGATGAAATTTTGATTGCGCTTACCGTTTCTGCTCTCACTGATCCGATTGCAAAACTTGCTAAAGAACAACTATCTAACCTTAAAGGCAGCGATGCCCATTTCTCGGTTATTATAAGCGAAGAAGATGAAAAAATCTTAAAAAGGCTTGGAATAAACGTAAGTTACGAAGCATTATATGAAACTAAAGGTCTTTATCATAAGTAGGTGAAAAAATGAAATTACTTTTTGCTTCTGATATTCATGGCTCAAATCATTATCTTAACAAATTAGTTGATTCCATAGATAAAGAAAAACCTGATAAAATTGTTCTTCTGGGAGATTTATTATATCACGGTCCAAGAAATGACTTACCTTTAGGATATGAGCCTAAAAAAGTTATAGATTTATTAAATTCATACAAAGAAAAAATTATATGCGTAAGGGGAAACTGTGATACCGAAGTTGACCAGATGGTACTTAACTTCCCTATCCTGTCAGACTATCTTAATATATTTATTGATAATCTTAATATCTTTGTAACACACGGCCATAAATATAACAAAGATAACCTTCCGCCTCTTTCAAAAGATGATATACTTATTTACGGGCATACACATATTCCTTTAAATACAGTAGTTGATAACATAATATGTTTAAATCCCGGAAGCGTATCCATACCAAAAGAAAATTCACCGCATAGTTTTTTAATTTATGAAAATAAAAAATTTATATGGAAAACTATAGACGGGCAGGAATATATGAACTGTATTTTATAAGATAAATGCGATGTTTGAAAAGACAAACATCGCATTATTTTTTTACAGTAAAACTATAAATATTAAATACATTAAAGGGATTGTAACAACCGATAACGTGTGAGATATTGTTGTCATTGATGCGCCTGTTTTCGTATCTCCTCCATATGCAGCCGGATAAACAATTGTGTTAAGCCCAAGTGGTGTAGAAAATGCAATAAGAGCAAATGTCATTATTTCATCATTTGCACCAATCAGTTTCAACACAAGCATTATAAGTGCTGGAATTATAATGAGTCTGAAAAAAGTAACAAGATATACTTTTTTGTTTTTCAAAAGTTCTTTTAAATTATATCCGCCTATTATAAACCCTGCAAGGACCATTGCAACAGGTCCCTGACATTTTCCCGCATTATCAAGTGCAGTAATCATAAATTGAGGAACAAACTTTGTCAACCCACAAAGACCTATAAACATCCCTATCGCCAAACCGATTACAGGAGGATTAATAAGACCTTTTTTTAAATTATTAATTATTCCAACATTGTGTTCTTTTGGAATAAGTATATATAATCCCCAACTATAACATACAATTGCGATAAGAAAAGTAAACAAAGAATATTTATAAAAAAAGTCATTTCCCCATACACCTAAAGCAATAAAGTTACCCATAAATCCGTAATTTCCAAAAGTAAGTGCATATTTATAAATATTTCTCTGATATGAAATTTCCATAGATTCCCCTTTTTGTTTTTTTACAAAAAGTTTGGACAGTGGGTAAGAAATTAAAATTGCAAATAAAACAATTACAAAACCATAAAGCATCAATGATGCATTTTGCTTGAAATTTTCAACAGTACATTTTGTCATTTGCGTAAAAAGTGAAAGTGCAGGAACAAAAACAAAAGTTTCAAGTTTTGCCATTACAGTACCTGCGTTTTCGGAAATATTGGTTTTTCTTCTTAATACCAATCCTACTAAAATCAATGTAAACATCATAAGCATTTGTGAAAGCGTAAGATTAAAAATTTCCATTATTAAAGCTCCTTCGCTATTGCTTTTACAAGTTCATTGCCATATAAAACATTTCCAAGATCAGTAAAATGCACATTATCTGAATAATAACATTCAGGATACTGTGGCACAAATTTTTCTGCGTTTATATGTATTACATTTTCAATATATTTTGTAGCATTAAGTATAACATTTCTCACTTCTGCTACTGTAGATATATCACAAGATTTATCATAAGAGTCTGTAATATCATCATTTTCCCTTTTCTTTTCAAGGTAAACAGAATCTGACGGCAGGATTAAAAATATTTTTTTATCAGGATAAATTTCTCTTAAAGAAAGAATAACCTGCCTTGCATTTTCTCCGTTATTAAGTCTTCCTGAAACCCAGTCATTTATCCCGTAGGCTACATAGATAAAATATGGATTAGAAACCGTTTTTTCAACAATTTCAGGTCTGAATACCTGACCTCCAACCGACTGATTTATAAGGTTAGCATCAAAGAAATCCGAAAGAATATTCATACATGTATTCTGAAAGTGCATAGGATTATAACCCTGAACGAGCGAATCTCCCAACGCAAGAACTTCTCTTTCTCTTTTATGAGGAAGATAATCAGACGGAAGATTAACATTTTTTATCTGCATAACCACGGTTGTAGGAAAATATATTGTTATTTTTTTATAATCATCTGAAAAAGGAACAGTATATTTAAAAACATTCTCGGTTTCATTTTTTTCTTCACTTATATTATAACGGTAATATCCGTCTTCAAGTAAATCTATAGAATAATATTCTCTTTTTATTCCTGGAAGAATTTTATAATCAAAAGATATTTCCCCACCCTTTGTGTAAAATTCAAGTTTGACCGACGCGGTACAATTGACTCTTTTTTCAACTTCGGGACTGAGATTTTTATAAAATTCACATCGAGTATCAGAAAATCTCATAATTGATATATAACCGTCTTTTTCTGCTGTTTTAAGACTGCCTAAAATCAGTTTATCAAGAGCAACTTTATTAAGAATCATTATAAACAACCTTTCCTTAATTTATCCACTAAAATATTATAACATACTTTAAAATTTTTTCAAGTTTGAATCACTAAAAAATTCGTACAAATGGGGATTACCCTTTTGCACGAATTTTTAAAATACTATTATAGTTTCTTTTCCTGTTCTTCCTGAATATCAGGATGAATTGAAAGCATAGGTTTAATATCTTTTCCTTTAAGATTTCTGTAAACGTAGTTATTTGTTATTCTTACAACCAATCCTGAAAGAGCAATAACACCTATAAGGTTAGGAACCATCATAAGACCATTAAAGGTATCTGAAATATCCCATGCAAGTGAAGATGTTAAAAGTGCTCCGCACATAATTGTTACAAGGTGGATAACTTTATAAAGAAGAGTTGATTTTGTGCCGAATAAGTATTCCCATGCTTTTGTACCATAGTGATCCCATCCTAAAACAGTTGTAAAGGCAAAAAGCAAAATAGCAACAGCGATAAATCTTTCGCCCCATATTCCAAATACACCTGAGAATGCTTTTGCAACTAAAGTTGCATCTGTTGCTCCTTCCCAAATTAAAGCGCCTGTATTAAGATCGATAGCACCGCTTGTTAAAACAACAAGAGCAGTCATTGTACACACAATCATAGTATCTGCAAAAACTTCAAAAATTCCCCAAAGACCTTGTCTAACAGGTTCAACTACATTGGAATTCGAGTGAACCATAACAGATGAGCCAAGACCTGCTTCATTAGAGAAAACGCCTCTTTTACATCCCTGAGTAACTATATCTTTAATAACTATACCACCGACACCACCAAGTGCAGCAGGAACAGTAAAGGCATACTTAAATATTGCATTAAAAGCCGAACCTATATTTGCAAAGTTTATTGCAATAATAATCAAACTGCCTGTTACAAAAAGAACAACCATTACAGGTACAACTTTTTCTGCAAATGATGCAATTCTTTTAAGACCACCGATAATTATAAGAGCTGCAATAATAAGTAAAACAATACCAATAACTATATGATATACTGATACACCTTCGTAAACAACCTGTGATGAAAGAGATGGAATATCAAATGCTGATACCATATTAACAACAATTTTATTAATCTGCCCCATCGCACCTATACCAAAAGATGCTAAAATACAAAAGATTGAAAATAAAATGGCAAGAATTTTACCTATGTACTTAAATCCTTTTTTAGAGCCAAGACCTTCTTCAAGATAATACATTGCTCCGCCTGACCATTCGCCATCAGCATTCTTTCTTCTAAAATAAATACCAAGAACATTTTCTGAATAGTTAGTCATCATTCCCAAAAATGCCGCAATCCACATCCAGAATACTGCTCCGGGACCACCTGCAACAATAGCAGCAGCAACCCCTGCAATATTACCTACACCGATAGTTGCTGCAAGTGCAGTACAAAGTGCCTGAAACTGAGATATAGATTTTCCTTTTACGTGACCTGAAACATCTTTTTTAAAAAGACTTCCAAGTGTTTCGCTCATCCAGTGACGGATTTTAGTAATCTGGAATACTCCTGTTAAAACAGTCATAAGTACTCCTGTTAAAAGAAGAAGATACAATCCCTTCCCCCATACGAATGAGTTAACATCATTGTTAAATTCTGTTAACCAATTAAAAAAATTACCCATTTTTTTCTCCTTCCGCTAAGAAAAAGATATTTTGACGCTCTTTTTAAAATACATAATTTAAAAAGCGGAGTTTTTGCACAACAAAAACTCCGCATATAAATAAAGCATTCTAAAAACTTTACCTCCGTCCTTTCGCCTGAGAGATTAACTCATAAAATGAGTTTTGCACCTTCGGCACCCTTTGTTCTTAATATAAAGAACCGGACTTCTCCGGAGCGCTATCCGTCTGCAGTCTTTACTTAAATTAATTAAGCACCTGAGAGTGTTACTCCTTCGGCAGGCTCGCGCCTTTTTCCTGCATTCTTCACTTAGCATTAATATTTTTTTCTTAGTATATCATTTTAATTATTGCTTGTCAATACATTATATTATTGTTTATTTATTTTTATGTTCTTTTTCGATAAGTTTTTTAATTGCTAAAACTGCTGTTTTAATTGCATTATCACTATCAAAACATACTTCTTCTTTAAGTCCCATATCACGCCTTGTCTGATTACCCATTATCGTTAAAACTGAACCGACTCTTACTCCTCTTATTGCTCCGACAATAAATAAAGAAGCATTTTCCATCTCACTTGCAAGTACTCCACACTTTAACCACGCATCCCACTTATAATCAAGTTCAGATTGAGTGGGCATACTTTGAGGACTGTGCTGACCATAAAAAGAATCTTTACTCTGGACTACTCCTATGTGATATTTAAAATTAAGTTCTTCCGCTGCCTCTTTAAGTGCCAGAGTAACAGTAAAATCTGAAACTGCAGGAAATTCAATCGGTGCATATTCTCTTGTTGTTCCCTCCTGCCTTACTGCACCTGTTGCAATTACCAAATCGCCTGACGTAACATCTTCTTTAATTCCACCTGCAGTACCTACTCTTATAAATGTATCAGCACCTATATGAATAAGTTCTTCCAAAGCAATTGAAGCAGAAGGCCCTCCTATACCCGTTGATACTACACTTACTTTTTCACCAAATAAATATCCCGTATATGTTACATATTCCCTGTTAGACGAAATAAATTTTGCATCATCAAGATACTTTGCAATTTTTTCACATCTTCCGGGATCTCCAGGAAGTATAACATATTTTCCGACATCGCCTTTTTTTAAATTTATATGATATTCTTTTTCATTTGCGTAAAATAATTTTTCCATATTTTAAACACCTCAAATACAGTATAGCAAATATAAAAAAAAGAGTCAACTGACTCTTTTTTTAGTATATAACAGGCATTGGATTATTTGCGTGTACTGTTTCAATAACACTTATTATCTTAGCCGCATATTCAGGTTTGATTATAAGAGGTGTTCCATTTGTCAATGTTTCATAAAGCATTTTATAGAACTTGATATTTCCGATTGTAAATACTTCATTTTCTATTTTGCCTTCTTCTTCGTGAGCAATTAAGTTTTCACTGCAGTATATCGGATATCCCTCAGCATTCTTAAGTGATTCAAAAATAATTGGTTGTTCAGGATTTTCTCCGTCAACAATATATTTAAGTTTGTAATCTTTTGCTGTACAGGTAAACGTTCCTTTAGAACCCATTACTTTAAATCCGTAAGGACAAAATGCATCATTGGAACTGATTTCAATATCAACAACAGGTTTACCAGGTGCAGTTAAGATAATTTTAGCATAATCCTCTGCATCACCACTGTTAAGGGCTCTTCCAAGTCTTGAAAACTCTACTCTTGCATTATCATCATAATCTAAAAAGCCAAGTGCATGACCAATTGGGTGAGGACCTGTATTATAAACATTTCCTGCCATTCTTGACTGCAGAGTCTGCCAGTCCCATCTTCTTGCAAAGTTGTTGGCTTTAACTTCAACCTGCATAACTTCTCCTAAAACTCCGCTTCTTATAACTTCAATGGTTTTAACAAAAGGTGGTGAAAACAAAGACTGCTGGAATACTGCAAGTACAAGGTTTTTTTCTTTGGCAATTCTTATTAAGTTATCACATTCATATCTGTTTCTTGCCATTGGTTTTTCAACCAATACATTAAATCCGTTTTCTAACAAATCTTTTGTAACGCTATAATGTTCATCAGAATATGTAGCATTGACAACAAGGTCAATATCATCTCTTCCATATAGTTCACTATAGTTTTCGTAAGATTTACATCCCGGATACTCTTCTTCCGCTCTTACTCTTCTTTGTTCATCTTTTTCAACTACTGCTACAACTTTATAATTTGTGTTGTACTCAGATTTAAAATATTTGCCATGAATATCACGGCCGCTTCTTCCCTGACCTATAATAGCAACGTTAATCATAATAATCTACCTCCTATGATAGTATGTTAATAGTAAATCATATTTTATAAAAAGTAAATATTAAAAAATGTTGATTTATATTGCAAAAAATGTGAAGTTATATTATAATAAGTTTAGGACGACTACCATCATATAATTAACAGGTGAAGTGTTATGGTTACAAAAATATCAAAATACTCTGATTCAGACTTTTTATCAGACCACGCAATAATTGAAAATCCAAACGATGAACAATTCCCTTTTCACACACACGATGTATGCGAATTGATTTTTTTAAAGTCAGGAAATATCAAGGCTGTAATTGACGGTAAAGAGTACAAACTTTATGAAAACAGTCTTGTAATATTCCGCCCTAACCTTGTGCACAGAATAAAAATTGAAGACGGTACAACTTACGAAAGATACGGAATACTTTTTGATGAAAAAATTATCGGAAAAGAAGCATACAGTAAAATCGATAAGGATTTAAATGTTATTAACTTTAACGGAGACCATTACATAATAGATATTTTTAAAAAATTTGACTACTATACTTCTTCTTTTGAAGGTGAAGATTTAGGTAAAATATTAAGAAATCTTACCGAAGAAGTTCTTTACAATCTGATACTTGTTAAAAATGAAGATTATGAGAGCAGTTATAATGTTATTAATCCAATTATAAACAGCGCCATAGAATACATTGAAAAAAATTATCGCATGCAAACAAGTATTGAAAATATATGCAAAGAACTTTTTATTTCAAAATGCCATCTTCACCATTTGTTTATGGAAATTTTAAAAACTACTCCAAAAAAATATATAAACACAAAAAGGCTTATTGAAGCAAGAAAACTTATAAGAGGTGGATACAAACCACACGAAGTATATTCCCTGTGTGGTTTTACTGATTACGGAACATTTTACAGAAATTATAAGAACTATTTCGGGCATATACCCTCAAAAGAAAACGAATATGAAATAGAAAGGAAATTAAAATCATAATGAACGATATTATAATGCATATTAACTACGGAGAAAAATCTTTTAATCATTTTGGGAAAAACTCTATTGATGATGTATGTAAATTAGCATCTAAAATAGGTTTTGACGGTATAGAATTCAGGTATAATCCACCTGTTGAACTGTCTGATTATTCTTACGAAGAATATATAACTGAAATAGCAAGATGTAAGAAAAAATACGGACTAAAAAGAATAATACTTTGTATGAATATGCCTGATGCATCAGATCCATTAAAAGAAAAAAGAGATAAAAACATAAACAACATATTAGAAAGAGTAAAAATTGCAAATGACTTATGCCAGTCAGATATTTTTAATACGTACGCAAAAGAAATCAAATCTTCTGATACGTCTGTTCCAAGTGACTCTTATGAATTACATGGAAGTTATGCAGCCAAAGAACAGGACTGGGCTCTTACTGTTGAAACTTTTAAAATTTTAGGAGAAAAGTTATCTTCACTTGGTTTGAAATTTGCCTTTGAAACTCATATGAACTATATTCATGACATTCCATCTTCAACAATAAAACTTGTTAACTTAATTGACTCGCCATCAATAGGAATAAATATGGATTATGGAAACACAGTATATTTCCCTGACCAGCCTGATATAGAAAAAACAATTGAAATATATAAAGATAAACTTTTCTATACACATTTAAAGAACTCTAATCCTGTTCCTGTTTCGTTAAAAAGATTTCCCTGTGCTCTTTCGGAGGGAGAAATAAATCACAGAATCTATCTTAAAAAACTAAAAGAAATAGGATACAAAGGCCCGATAGGAATAGAAGCTCCCCGCCCCGGCGACAGAGAATGGTATGCTTTATGTGATTTTAATTATGCTAAAAAACTTATGGAAGAAATTTTTTAATAAATATTGTTCTTACACAATAAAGGACGTTTTGGGGACTGTCCCCAAAACGTCCTTTTGATAGTTGTAGCATTTACAATATTATACAAATAAGTCCGCCTGAGCCTTCGTTTATTATTTTCTGCAAAGTTTCCTGCATTTTCATTTGCGCTTCTTCTGGCATTTTTGAAAGTTTATTATGTAATCCCTCGTTTACAAGTTCATGTAAAGATTTGCCAAAAATATTTGACGACCATATTGATTTAGGGTCAGATTCAAATTCTTTTAAAAGATAATGAACAAGTTCTTCAGATTGTTTTTCAGTTCCGACAATCGGTGATACTTCAGTTTCTATATCTGCTTTTATCATATGA
>SVKJ01000036.1:0-5635 GCA_015068525.1 Oscillospiraceae bacterium
CGAACCCAATATGGTTTTAAAGTGCCTAAAAATATTTTTTATCTAAGTTTCTATACTGAATTGCTTCTGCCAAGTGGCTTGATGTAATATTTTTGGATTCTTCCAAATCGGCAATTGTTCGTGCTACCTTTAATATCCTTGAATGAGCGCGTGCGGACAGTCCCAGACTATTATAAGCCATTTCCATAAGCGCTTTTTCCTTTTCGGAAAGATAGCAGAACTCATCTATAAGTCCCGCAGGAATTTCCTTATTGGTTAAAAATCCGTACTTTTCGTACCTTTCTTTTTGTATCTGACGACATGCCAATACCCGTTTTGCCATAACTTCGCTGGTTATTTTCGATTTTTCATCGGATATATCCTTATATAAAACATTCGGCACTTCAATCTGAATGTCAATCCTGTCAAGTAACGGTCCGCTTATTTTCTTCATATAATTTTTTATACGGTTTTCGGTACAAGTACACTCTTTAACTCCCGAACCATAATAACCGCAAGGACAAGGATTTAGCGATACTATAAGCATTACGTTGCAAGGATATGTAACAGTTCCTGAAACACGTGTTACAGAAATTTTCCCTTCCTCTATCGGTTGCCTTAAAGTTTCAAGAGCATCTTTTTTAAATTCGGGAAGTTCGTCAAGAAATAAAACTCCCCTGTGTGCCAGAGTCAACTCGCCAGGTTTTGGAATACGCCCTCCTCCTGTTATACCTACGGTTGATATAGTATGATGAACCTGCCTGAAAGGGCGTGTAGTTATAAGAGGATGCTCACTCTCAATAAGTCCTGCCACACTGTATATTTTAGACACTTCCAAAGACTCAGCAAACGTCAAAGGCGGCAGAATGGTAGGAATTCTTTCTGCAATCATAGTTTTCCCTGAGCCCGGTGTTCCCACCATCAGGAAATTATGATTTCCCGATGCAGCAACAAGTAATGCTCTTTTTATATCGTCCTGACCTTTAACATCGGCAAAATCAAGATTTTCAAACTCTTTTTTCAAAACATTGCCGTCATCTTCATACTTTGAAACTTTGCTGTTACCGATAAGAATATCAATCATCTGCTCCAGACTCTCCACAGGATATACATTAAGCCCTTTTACAATGGCAGCCTCTTTAGCGTTATCTCTTGGCAAAAATATATTTTTATATCCTTTCTCGTAAGCAGAAATTGCCATAGGAAGAACTCCGTCAACCCGTCTTAATTCTCCGTTTAAGGCAAGTTCGCCTAAGAACACGGAATTTTCAAGAATGTCCTTATTAAAGCTAAAATCCTTACCCATTATAGAAACAGCAATAGGGAAATCAAAATGAGAACCCTCTTTTTTAATTGATGCAGGAGCAAGATTAACAACAATTTTTTCGGTATAAAGTCTGCTCCCTACACTTTTTATAGATGCTTTTATTCTCTCTTTAGACTCTTTGACAGCCGTATCGCCAAGCCCTACTATATCAAACGCGGCAAGTCCTGCCGACACATCTGATTCAACATCTATTATAAAACTTTCGATACCAAAAAGCGCACAGGTATGAACTCTTGATAACATACTGTTTGCCCTCCCATTACTTATTTTTCTTCAAAATCCATACAGCATCTTGATTTTGTATAAGGTCTGACAAAAGTATCAGCAACATATACATGCTCAGGATGAACGGCATATCCTTTAAGACTTTCAAAATCTTCAAAAACCGAATACAGCATAACATCAGAATTTGATGTTTCAAGAGGGTCTATAATAACCTTGATTTCTAAAAGTCCCGGTACAATCCCTGAAAGCCCTTCCAGTCCCTTTTTTATCCCCTCTTTAACTTCGTCCGTTTTAAATTCTTCTTTTAAATTCCATAAAATAATATGCTTAACCATTTGTTTCTCCTTTTTATTTTTATTTTAATCTATTTTTGTAAGATTTGCAAAATTTATCTTATTCACACTGTCACTCTCTGCCTGAAGTTCATTTTTTCTATTATAAATTTCAAAAGTTTCTACCGGACTTTCTTCGTCAAGAACTAAAATACAACCTTGCCTATAATCAATCTTTTCTTTTAACTCGGCTCCTGATTTTAATTTTACGTAAACTTTGTCTATTTCCACAGGTTCATTTTCATCTTTGCCTAAAATCCATTTTATATCATTAAAGGCTCCGAATAAAATGGTTTTATTATCGTAATAAACCTGATTAACCAAAAAGCAGGAATCCATTGTTCCTTCAAGCCTTACTTTATACATCAAATTGCAGTTCTCATCTGCAATAAATAAGTCTGAATAATACTCCGCAAATGTGGTGTTCATATCAGCAAGAATAAGATAATTCTTATCAAACCTTTTCATTACTTTTATATTTAAGAAAAGTATATCATCAGTTTCTTTTGTTCTGTAGTAGTCATCTATTTTTGTCGCAATAATATTTTTAGGTAAAGTAAGATTTAAATCCGAGAGTTCTACTTTTTTACAATCCTTAAATTCTATCGGGGAAAATAAACCGTCACGAGCAAAATCAAATATATAAGCATATTTTTTGTTTGCCTTAAATGTTTCAATTTCCTCTTTTGTCAAAAGAAGAAAATATACATCATAATACTTTTTTTCCAAGCGGTTTCTATATGTCCAGTCCTGCCCTTTATACAAATCATATCCTTCTTTTAATAACCTTTGATATTCTGTTATTTTTTCCTGCTCAGGAAGGGACTTTGCAGTGTTATTAATATCATCAAAAAAAGTTAAATTAACAAAATATCTGACATCTTTATTTTCATAATGCGAAAGTGCATGGCGGACAGGTCCGCTATATCCCACTTGCCCCAAAACAGGTTCAGAATAAAACTCGTGATATCCTTTATCAAAATAAGTTATTATTTCAGGCTTATTAAAATTACAGGCTGTAATAACAAACAGAGTTAAAATAATAGCAAATAATATTTTTTTCATATTTAATCTTCTCCTGATAAATACAAAACGGATTGGGTAGTGATTTAGCGATATACATTGCGGTTCGTCGAGGACGCCGAACCCTACATTTTCTCTATCGATGGAACGATTTAGATTTGAAGTTTTCAGCTAAATATTGCAACAAGTTGCAAAGCTAAATTATTCCACCTTGTTCCATAGCTAAATTGTTTTTTAAAAACAGCTAAATTAAATTCGCCATCAGCTGACCGCAAGGTCAATTTAGCTGCGAAGTAATTTAGCGTACTTCAGTACATTTAGTTCGCCGTCAGGCAAATTTAGCTGATTTTAAGCTTTGCTTAAAATCATTATACACCCCCCTTTTTAAAAAATCAACAAAACCGACTTAAAATGTTTGCAAAAAACGTATATATATAGTATAATAAAATAATAAATTAACTAAAGAGGAGTATTTTATGTTTGATTACTTAAGAGCAGATATAAAAGCAGTTAAAGAAAGAGACCCTGCGGCAAGAAGCAGTTTTGAAATTTTTCTTTTATATCCATCTGTTTGCGCACTTTTCTGGCACAGAATTGCTCATAAACTTTTAAAAATAAAACTTAAATTTTTAGCACGTATGATTTCGCAGATTGTAAGATTTTTTACAGGGATTGAAATCCATCCTGGTGCGACCATTAAAAAAGGTTGTTTTATCGATCACGGTATGGGTGTAGTTATCGGTGAAACTGCCGAAATAGGCGAAAACTGTACTATTTATCAGGGAGTTACCCTTGGAGGTACAGGTAAAGATGTCGGGAAACGTCATCCCACAATCGGCAACAATGTGCTAATCGGCTCGGGTGCAAAAGTTTTAGGGCCTTTTACTGTCGGCGATAATTCGAAAATTGCGGCAAATGCAGTTGTACTAAATTCAGTTCCGCCTAACTGCACATGTGTAGGTGTACCTGCAAGAATAGTGAAAATTGATAATATAAGAGTAAAAGACGAACTTGACCAGACTCATATTCCTGACCCGATAAGCCAGGAACTATGTAAGGTACTGCACAGAGTCAGAGATTTGGAAAAAGAGATAGAAAAACTAAAAAAGGACGGGAAGAATAATGAAAGTTTATAATTCACTTACAAATAAAAAAGAAGAATTTAAGTCTATAGTTCCGGGCGAGGTTAAAATGTACTCCTGCGGACCTACTGTTTACAACTATTTCCATATAGGTAACGCAAGACCGTTTATAATTTTTGATACATTAAGAAGATATCTTGAATACACCGGCTACAAAGTTACATTTGTGCAGAATTTTACTGATATTGATGATAAAATGATTAAAAATGCGAACGCCGAAGGTATTACTGTAAAAGAACTTGCAGAAAAATTTATTAATGAATATTTTATTGATGCAAAAGGGCTTGGGATTAAAGAAGCAACCATTCACCCTAAAGCGACTGAAAACATTGATGCAATTATAGACACTGTTAAAAAATTAGAAGAAAAGGGATACGCTTACAATGTCGTAGGGAACGTATATTTCAGAACCAAAAAGTTTGAAAGTTACGGAAAACTGTCCCATCAGCCGTTAGAAGACTTGGAAGCAGGCGCAAGAATTGAAGTTAATACCGACAAAGAAGACCCGATGGATTTTGTTTTATGGAAAAATAAAAAAGAGGGCGAACCGTACTGGGAAAGCCCATGGGGGCAAGGAAGACCAGGCTGGCATATTGAATGTTCAGCAATGGTTAATAAATATTTAGGAGATACTATTGATATTCACAGCGGAGGAAAAGACCTTATTTTCCCTCACCACGAGAATGAAATCGCACAAAGCGAAGCGTTATCGGGAAAACCGTTTGCTAATTACTGGCTTCACAACGGTTTTATAAATATTGATAACAAGAAAATGTCAAAATCGGAAGGCAATTTCTTTACCGTAAGAGATATAGTTAAAGAATTTGACTATCCTGTTATAAGATTTTTTATGCTTTCTGCTCATTACAGAAGCCCTATTAACTTCTCAAAAGATTTGGTTACTCAGGCTAAAGTAGGGTTAGAGAGAATTTTAAATACAATTGATAATGTAAACTACATTTTATCTAATCAGACCGAAGAAAAAATGAGTGAAACCGAAAGAGAAATTTACTTATCATTTGAAACTTACAAGGCTAAATTCAAAGAAGCAATGGACGATGATTTAAACACTGCAGACGCAATTTCTCACATTTTTTCTCTTGTAAGAGAAGTTAACACAAAAATTAATAACGAAGGCACATACTCCAAAGAACTTTGCAAAAAGACTGTTTCTTTAACTACAGAACTTATTTCAGTTCTTGGAATTTCGTATAAAGGCAAGGAAGACGATTTAGATAAAGAAGTTGAAGCATTAATTGAAAAAAGGCAGGAAGCAAGAAAGAACAAAGACTTTAAACTTGCTGACGAAATAAGAGATAAACTTACCGATATGGGAATAATTCTGGAAGATACCCGTCAGGGTGTTAAATGGAGAAAAGCGTAGTGGATAAGTTTTTTGAATTTAAAAATATCAACGAATACTCTCCTTTGGTTCTTGCATATATCGGGGATGCAGTATATGAACTGTATATACGTTCAATGCTTATATCAGACCATAACACTCAAGTTAACAAACTGCATAAAGAAGCAACAAACTATGTAAAAGCAAAAGCGCAGTCAGAACTTTTAGAAAAAATATATGACCGTCTTAGCGAAGAGGAAATAAC
>SVKJ01000036.1:5735-10610 GCA_015068525.1 Oscillospiraceae bacterium
CATTTAGGTTATAAATTCTCATCTTCTTACTCTCCTGATACATTAAAAGTCCTAAAAGATAATCAGAAGAAAGTGCTCTCAAACATTATAGATCTTGGCAACCAAAAAGAGATAGATGCTCTTTTAATTTCCGGCGACCTGTTTGATACCCCTAAAGTATCAAAGGAACTTGTATCCTTTGTTAAAGAAGAATTTGAAAGGGCAACCTTTAATATATTTATTATATGCGGAAATCATGACCCTAAAATCGTTGACGGGATTTTTAACACTGAAACATTTTCAGAAAATGTTTATATATTCCCTGAAGGAATGAGCGTTAAAAAATTTGATGATTTTGATATATGCGGTATATCTTTTTTGGGACCTCATAAACTTGATAATTCACTAAAAGATTATAAAATAGAAAATAAAGATAAATTAAATATTATACTTTCTCACGGAGATTTGATAAAAGAAAGTTATTATAACCCTATGACTCTATCTGATATAAAGTCAAGCGGTGCGGATTATGTTGCTTTGGGGCATATTCACGCAGAGTGTGACATTAATAATGAAGGCGGCACATATTATGGTTATTCGGGTACACCTCAGGCACTTACTTTCAATGAAACCGAAGAAACATACGTAATTTTGGGTGAAATAAAAAAAGGCTTTTTAAAGTATGAAAAAATTAAGGTATGTGAACATAATTTTAAAGAGATTACTATAAAAGCAGACCTTATAACCTCACTTGAACAAATAGTTTCTCTGATTAAAAATGAAATTTCAAACTTCAATATATCAAAAACCCTTTTTAAAATTAAATTTATAGGATATATAGAAGACAACCTTTTACTCGATGAAGAATATATTATAAACGAACTTATAAAAGATTTACTTTATATAAAAATTGATTTTAATCTTACAAAAAAATATAATATTGAACTTATTAAGAATGAGCAGTCGGTAAGAGGTGAATTTGTAAGAAACGCTTTGGAGCATCTTTGCGATAAGGACGAAGATTATATATTAAAAGTTATTGAGTACGGGGTAAGCCGATTATGATTATAGATAAATTATATTTAAAAAAATTCGGTAAATTTGAAAATAAAGAAATTGATTTTTCCTCTCGCCTTAATATATTTATGGGAAAGAATGAGGCAGGAAAATCAACTATTTCAACTGCCCTTAAAACTTTTTTCTATACCGAACTTAACGGCGGATGTAAATATAAAAAGAACTATATTCCCTTAGGCGAAGAAAAGGGACTTTTTGATGTATCCTTTACCCTGTCTGACCAGAGCAAGTTAAAAGGGCTTGTTACTTTAGGAAAAACCAATGCAAAAACTTTAGTAAAAGTTATAAATGAAAATTCAGGCGAAGAATTAAATATTGATTCTAAAAAATGTGGGGAGTATTTTTTTAGTTTAACTGAAGAAATGTTTGATTCGGTTTGCTTTATAAAAAGCCTGGAAGATATTTCGATGGCAGTCAAAAAAAGAGATGACATTCATGACAAACTCTCTAAAAGCGAGAATAACATTTTTGATGTTGATTTAAGTTCTGTCTTAAAAGATTTGAAGGACACACTTAATCTATACGCAAGAAAAACCGACACAGGAAAAATCTTTCCTCTTGAGGAAAGACTAAATGAGGTCAACCTTTCAATTGATAAACTTGTTGATATAAGAAATTCTTTATCTGAAATTGATGAAAAGACCGATATTTTGGAAAAAGAGGAAAAAACTATTTCTAAAAACCTGTCGGCATACAAGGAAAAGGAAGAGTACTTAAAAATTTACAAAGAATATAAAAAAGCAAAAGAACAAATCAGGTTACAAAATGATATAGAAAATCTTAAAAATGAACTTAATACTAAAAATAATGAGTTTACTCTCATTCCCGAAGAAGAACTAAAAAAATTAAAGGACTATGAAAGCGTAGATTTAAAACCTAAAAAAGTTCTAATGTTTGTTCTTCTGGGGCTTGGTATTATAACCGTATCAACTGCACTTTCATTTTTAAATATTTTCTTTTCGGCATTTTCTTTGTTAGGCGCTTTATTTTTTATTATTTCTTATAAGAATAAAAAACTTAATGAAAACATATTAACTAAAAAGTCAGAATATGAAGCCTGTCTTAACAAATATAATATAAAAAGCGTTGATGAATATAACATAAATAAGGAAAATCATTTAAAAGAAGAAAACGAAAAAAATCTTATTAAACAAAAAATAGAATTTTTAGAAGCAAAAAAAGAGCCATTTTCGGAAGAATATTCATATAAAATTTTAAACGAGCCTACAGACAGCGAAGAAACTTTAAAAGAAAAGATTGCATCCGAAGAAAAAAGGCTTACTGAAATTACAATATCCAAAAATGCACTTTTGGAAAAAAAGAAAAACGCATTTAACAATATGCCTGACTTTTATCTTTTAAATGAAGAGAAAAAAGACTTGGAGGAAAAAATCAAAAAGTTAAAAGAGGAAGAAGAAATTATAGCCGATACCCTTAAGATTTTTACTCTTACAAATGACAGTTTTAAATCTTCCTACATTCCATATCTTAACAAAGAGGTAAAAAATATTTTATCCGAAATAATGGACGAAAAAATAGACTATTTTAATATAAAAGACGATTTATTATGTGAAATACGAAGAGTAGATGAAGAAAATATAATTCCTAAAGAAAATTTTTCAAAAGGCACAGATTCTCTTATCTACTTCGCCTTAAGGCTTGCAATATATAAACTTATATCAAAGGATGAAAAAATCCCGTTGATTTTAGACGATTGTTTTTTAGAAATTGACGATAATCGTTTCGAAAAAATATTTGATTATCTTATAAAAAATGTTGACAGTCAGATTATATTTTTTACATCTCAAAAAAGAATTTTTGATTTACCACTTGCAAAAGACTATGTAAATAGGTTATAATATAGTGTATTGTATTTTAATATACAGGAGGTAATTATTATGCTTTTTAAAACTAAAAGTGAACTTGGAATGATTTGTGTACGCGATAAAGCAATTAAAACTATTGCAAGTCATATCGCTTGTTCCTGCTACGGTGTTATAGGCCTTTCTCACAGAAGAACAAAGAAGAGTTTCTTTGACACAGGCGATAATATTTCTGATGCTATTAAAGTTTCGTATAATAACGGTCTTATCATTGATATACACATTTATGTTTCATACGGTATGAATATTCAAACCATATCCAACAATATTTTAGAAACATTATCATATACCTTAAATGACTCTTTCGGTCTTAAGGTTAATAAGGTCAATGTTCATGTTGACGGAATAAGGATGGACAAATAGTTATGAATATATTAAAAGGTGATTTATTTATAAATATGCTGGTTTCAGCATCGAATAATCTTGAAAATAAAAAAGAAGAGATTAACAGGCTTAACGTGTTCCCTGTTCCTGACGGAGATACAGGTACTAATATGAGCCTTACTTTCTCTAAAGCAACAAAGGAAATCTGCGATATGCAAGGTTTACCCGTTTCAGAAATATGGGCAAAACTTTCTTCTGCATCTTTAAGAGGTGCAAGAGGTAACTCAGGAGTTATTTTATCTCAGTTTATAAGAGGTATCGCAAAGGGATTTAAAGAAAAAGACGAAGTCGATATTGAAACTCTTGCCCTTTCCTTTCAATCAGGCACAGAGTCTGCTTACCGTGCAGTTATGAAACCAACCGAAGGTACAATTTTAACTGTTATGCGCGGTCTTTCAGAAAAAGCGATGGAAATTTATCCTGAATGTGAAACTGTAAGCGAATTTTTTAATAAAGTTATAGAAAACGGTAATAAAGTTCTGTCTGAAACTCCTGAACTTTTACCTAAACTTAAACAGGCAGGAGTTGTTGACTCAGGCGGTATGGGGCTTATGGTTATTTTAGAGGGTATGAAACATTACCTTGATAATAACGAAATTATGCCTCTTTTAGAAAACAAAGAAAGTGTGGAAGAATCTCAGGCAGGTCAGTATATAGAAGATATTACTTTTGGTTACTGTACCGAATATATAATAGTTAAAGAGCACAGAGGGGCTGAAATGTTAAAAGATAAACTTAAACAAATCGGTGACTGTGTTGTAGTTGTTGAAGACGATGAGATTGTTAAAGTTCACGTTCATACTGACGATCCGGACAAGGCTATCGGATTTGGTCTTAAAATCGGTTCTTTAATAAATATTAAGATTGACAATATGCGTCATGAAAACGAAGAACTAAGAAAAAAGGAAGAAGAAAGGCTTAAAAAAGAAAAAACCAAGTACGGATTTGTTGCCGTTGCCGCAGGCGAAGGTTTTAAATCTATTTACGAGGAACTTGGAATTAAAGGTGTTATCTCAGGTGGTCAGAGTATGAATCCGTCAACTGACGATATCCTTAACAAAGCCAAAGAGGTAAACGCAGAAACTGTTTTTGTATTCCCTAATAATAAAAATATTATATTAGCAGCAGAACAGGCGAAGAAAATCTTTGAGGGCGAACTGATAATTATCCCTACAACGAGTATGGCTCATGTTTTCCCTGTTATGATGGCTTATGATGAAAGTCTTAATAAGGAAGAACTTGAACAAGGCTTTTTAGAACTTTTAAATAATGTTAAAACTGCCCAGATTACTTACGCTGTCCGCGATTCTATGGTTAATGACATAGAAATTAAAGAAGGCGATATTATGCAACTTGTTGAAGATAAAGTTGTGGGAGTATCAAATGATATAGAAGAAGGAATTTTAGAATCAATTGCAAAAATAGTTGATGACGAAACTGAAGTTATCACAGTTTATGCAGGAGAAGATATCAAAGATGAAGACCTTGATAAAATGGTTGCAAAACTTGAAGAAAAATATCCTGACTGTGATATTACTCCATACAGAGGAGA
>SVKJ01000037.1 GCA_015068525.1 Oscillospiraceae bacterium
ACTGCTAGTTGAAGATTGGTTGATTTTTTACAATACAACTAGATTAAAAAACAGGAAAAGGTGATTTCCTCTTCCTGTTCTTTGTCATGGTTTTTTATTTTTTGTGCACTAAATGGGGTTCACTTCATACACGGGGGTATATCATTTTCGGGCATAGCCCTCCTAGACACTACTAGCTACGCACAAGTGCGTTGAGAATTGGCCTGCTTGCTTTGTCGCTTACTAAACAAGTGTTGAACACGGGCTTCGTGGAATTCTTGAATGGCATTTGGTGTGGAGTTTGACATGCACAAAAAGAACCACAGGATTTTTAGGTCCTGTGGTCTTGTTTTTAATTGAATTTTTTCGTGTGTTTTTGCCTGCAATTTGGCATACTATTGGCATAATAACGGCTTTTTGATTTTTTCAAAAGTGCCGTGAAGCCTTGTAGTATATGGCTTCGTGGGTTTAGTTATCTGCGGCTGGGGTTCCCCGAAGCGAAGTATGAGCTTTGGGGGTTCACGCCATTGGCTTCATTGTTGGAAATTAACATTGAATTTTAATATAAACTCCCATAAATTCTTAAAACCTTTGTACTGCTTGGCTTTCTAAACTTTAATTTTTGTTGTCTGCGTATTCGCCGTTAAGGAGAGCTAAACACGGTGCTTTGTTTCGGTTTTATAAATTTGTCAAGTGTCCGTCGAAACCGTATTTGAAGATATAGAAATTTTCTCCGTCAAAGTTAAGCTCCGCTATTGAGCCGTTGACCACCCAAGGAGTGTATTTCATTTTTGATAACGGTAGTCCTTGAATATAGCATTGAAGCGAGCGAATTACAGAGGAATGTGAGCCTATTAAAACGGTTTTTCCGTCCTCTTTTTTACCTATTTCCTTTAGTTTTTTTATAACTCGTGCTTGTAGCTGTGTCATAGACTCTCCGTTTGGTGGAATGAACGTTCCCGGGTCGGCTGCCCATTTGCTATAACTGTCATCAAAGTTATTTTTTATTTCCTCGTGAGTTAAGCCCTCCAAATCGCCGAAGTTAAATTCTCTTAGCTCATATTCGGTATTGATTGGTAAATTAAGCGCATCTGCTACGCCCTTTACGGTGTTACAAGCACGCTCTAATGGGCTTGAATAAATTACATCTACCTTGTATGATTTTAAAATATATTCGCTAACAGCGTTTGCTTGCTTTTCTCCCTTAGGGGAAAGAGGTGCTTCGTTTATTCCAACTAAATATCCGTTTGCATTGGCATCACTTTGTCCGTGGCGCACTAAAATAAATTTCGTCATAATAATCCTTAATTTTTGATTTTTTTTACTATTGCTAACTGTACCATAAAAGCAAACACGAAAGTGTTTGAAAACGGTCAAAGACGCAGAGGTGTCTTTTATTATACCACACTATAACATCATTTTCAACAAAAACTATCGCCTAATTTTAAGCATAAAATGAATTGATTATTCCTTATGATTATGATATAATATAGACACAAATTGATTTAAGGAGTTTATATGAAGATCTTAGTAACTATTGTGGACGGTATGCGTCCTGACGCACTTATCAAAACAGAAAACGCCAAGTATCTTTTGGAAAATTCAAAAAACACTTTAAATGCAAGAACGGTAACACCTTCCGTTACGCTCCCTTGCCATATGTCCCTTTTCCACAGCGTTGACCCCTCGCGCCACGGAACAACCACCAACGTTTACACTCCAAACGTAAGACCGATAAACGGCTTGTGCGAGGTTTTACTAAACGCTAAAAAGACATGTGCGTTCTTTTATAACTGGGAGGAAATAAGAGATTTATCAAGGCCAAATTCTCTTGCCTTTTCATATTTTTGCAAGGGTAGACTATATGGCTACGATAAGGCTAACGACATAATAACAGACGCAGCAGTTGATTATCTTACAAAAAATGAAACGGATTTTACATTCCTTTATTTAGGATACACGGATATGGCAGGCCACAACTACGGTTGGATGAGTAATGAATATATGGCTGCTATGGAAAACAGCTTTGCTAATATTACAAAGCTATATAATGAGCTCCCCGATTGCTTTTCAATTACCTTGTTTCGTTCCTTCCTGCTTTTATCACGGTTATTATCTCTGGCTTCATTATACATTTGCTTTAAATCAACGGTTTTACCATCAATTTCAGCAGTATAATCTTTGTTTTTACCTTTCTTTTTGGCTTTGTAGTAATTTGGCAAAATACCAATGTAATGGCTTCCGTCAAAATATACCTTAACGCCTTTAATCAATAAGCATTCCTCTTTTCTTTTAAATTTATATATACATCAAGCAGAGGGTGGCCACCGAGCCCTGCTCAAATATATCAAGTTAATTGTAGCAAACGAAAAATTTGTTTACCACCAACTGACTCACACAGTTTTATTTCTTAGTCATACAGTTTTTAATCAAACTCTTACTTAACCTTGACTAAAAGCTATCTTAATCACATTCTACACTAACAAACCACTTCTTTTTTAGTGCAAAGCTTTTATGATTTATTACTGATAGATTTATTGTACACTAACGAAAAATCAAATAACAGTGACTGACATGGTACACTTTTCCGTCCAACCGATATATTTTTATATCGAAGTAGGACAAGAGTGGTACACAGTATTTACACAGTAGTACATAACCTGTATTTTCATTCTAAAATCTCTTCCGGAAGTCTTATTACCGAAAGAAAAATGTTTTCATTTTTAATAAATGTGAAAACTTACTTCATATTAGAAATTTTATCATTCGAATAACCGGGTTTATCGGTCATTTGAAAATAATTTTAACAATCAACCATGAAGAACTGCTTCACGGTTGAAAATGTTTTATAATTTAAAGGTGAAAGCTTTTTTCACCTTTGAAAAATTCTAACATTCTAATACCAAGATTTACTTAGCATTAAAAAACATTTTTTACTTAAATGTAAAAAGTGGGAATTTCGCAAAGAGCAGCAAAAAGAAAACTCCACTTTCGTGGAGCTTAAAATATACAAAATTTACGAATAAGGCGTTAGCGAGAAAGTGGGTGTTTTCGCAAGCGGCTCAGCGCGAAACCCCACTTCGCTCGCCTTCGTATTTTGTTTAACTCAATTTGGGCTTTTCCCTTGCCTTTGAGTTTTTGTTTTGTTTGTTTTTTCAGTTCAGTTTTGTTAGGCGTGTGCTTGTATTGGCGAGGCGAAGCCGAGCCACTTGTATATATACAAGCACACGCCTAACTGTCAATCATATTTTTTGTAGATTTTTAAAGAGTTATGAAGGTAGCAAAACTTTAGCATTTTGGATGTATATTTTTTCTAAAAGTTCAAGTATTTCTTCCTTTTTGCCACGCACTCCAATATCTTTTAAAGCGATGGGTTCATCCTTCATTTTGTCTATAAAAAGCTTCATATCGTTTTGCACTTGCTCATTTATTTCAATCATATCATCCTTAAATATTAGTTGAGAAAGACGAAAAACATCATTTTTATGCTTCGTGACATTTTTGCTATCTACCTTCTCTCCATTTTCACGGCGCTGTTTCAAATCAAGCCAAGCCTTTGCTTTGAATGGAATAATGTGAGTATAATTTAGTGTTTGAATGCCGTCTATTTCTACAAGTCCATTTCTCAAAAAGCTATAATATTCATCATTTAATAGAATTGCGGAAAGACTTGAAATTTCATCAGAAATATGTATAGGTGTTAGTCTGTCATTTTCATCATAGCTTAACACATTACTTTTTCTTGAAAACAATTCAATTTCCTTTGGATATGAATAATCTGTCGGCTCTTTAAATCTATAAAATTCAGGCTCTCCGTTGCTTTTTTGCCTTATCTTATAGCCACCGTTTTTAATGAAATCCCAGATTGCTTTACCAAAATCCTCACTCATAGCTTCAATTATAAGAACTATATCAAAATCCTGTGTGGCTCTAAAATCAATACCGTTTTCGTCCATTAAAAGTCCGCAAGCCACTCCACCTATTAAAGCATACTGCCCCTTGAAATTCTTGAAGCTTTCTTTAAATTTTTCTATTCCGTTTACCATTCATATTTCTCCTTCAACTCGTCTATTGATATTTGCACTCTTTCATCCTTATTGTCAGCAAGTGATAAAATCAATGAAATATCATCAACTACGCCATCTTTTGATAAAATGGCAGGATTATAGCACCATTTTTCAATTTTCATACCATTATATCCATCATAGGTTGCTTTCGGCGTTAAATCCAATATACCTATTCTTTCTTTTTTAGAGACAGCATAGCTTTTGTCATTATCCCTAACTGCCAACATTGTTTTCTTACCCAATGCATATATTCCCGAGATATGCTTTTTTTCAAAATTCTTATCAATTCTTATATAGTTAACACTTTCCACAGGATTAATTAAATATGGCTCTGCCATTTTTAAAAGTCTTCCACCTTGATAATTAGGTACAATGTACTTCTTTCTTCCATCCACTTCAATTTTGAAAAGTCCACTATCAACAAGCTCTTTATACGCTCTCGTTACAGACATGCTTGTACACTCCAATCTCTTTGCAAGCTCCACAGCAGTCAGCTTAACATTGTTGTAGAAAATACATAAGAATGCAAGCTGAGTTAAAGGTGCAAATTTTTCCACAATCATTTTTTGTTCAAACCTCTGAGTTAAGCAAATCGCAAGAAAAGGCATATACATTTGATAATCTTTAACAATAAATGAAATCCTCTCTTCTATTAAAGCCTTTCTTTGATATGGTGTTATGCTATCAAGCTCCAATACAATATTGAATTTGGTTAACTCTGTCAGTTTAGATAAATGCTTCTTATAAGCAATCAAAGAAAATTCAACCGGCTTTGCAAATAAGCATTCCACACCCTCAATTTTATATTGCTTATATTCATACTCATTTTTAAGATACAACGGAAGCTTGGCGTATATATCGCATTTTTGCTCCTTTATATCTACACCTAAAGTGTTTCTTATATAGTCTATCACTTTTTCACCGCCTATATAACATCATTTTTAACATTATAACATAATCAATGTTATTTTGTCAATATAAATGTTACATAAAGTTTTTTCTCTTTTCACATAACATCTACGCTGACAATCTTATAAAAAGTAAGCGTAGCTGTAAAGTGCTTTTGTTATTTTATAGAAATATGTTTTGAGGAAAGAAAAACATATAAATTTGAAATAATATAATCCCCTTAGCATAGGCTTGAAAACCTTTTTGTTTTTCAAGTGTCTAATTTAAGGGGATTATATAATTTTGGACCATAATATACTTTATTTGTTATTTGAATTTATTAAAATTCCATTTTCATTTTCAAGAATAATAGATCGAGAAAAGTATCGCTCTACATTTTCTGTATGGTCAATAACTATTATAGTTTTTCCTTCCTTTCTCAATTCATCAAGAAACTCAACTACTCTATATATTTCGTTATTGCTTAATCCTTTGAATGGTTCATCGATTCCTAAAACCTCAACATTTGATTTTAATGCCTTAAGTATTTTAACTCGAATATTTTCACCGCCAGACAACGTTCCTGTTGGTTGCCCCACTCTCAAATGTCCAAGCATTATTGATGATGCTTTTTTTAAAGTATCACTAATCTTTTTATCGTGTTTTATAAAGAATGAACTTGCTTCATCTATTGTCATTTTCCACACATCAAATATACTGTTACCATCAATTCTATATTTTTTGAGTTGCTTATTAAACCCCGTTCCTTCGCATTCTTGACATTCTAATTTTGTGCTTGCGTTGTCGTATCCATATTCAACATAGCCAGAACCTTGACATACAGGACACGCACCTTCATTGCCAGTTAAATTGGAAAAGAATTGCTTTTCTTTATTATATTTTCGTGCAAAAATTTCAGATATTCTCCCAAAAATATTTAATACAGTAGCAACCGAGGAATTTTTATTTCCTAGCATTGGTTTTTGATTTATATAATCATACGATTCAAAATATTGAGGCAAATATTCTCTCAAAAACGTTGATTTTCCTACACCTGATGGACCAGTTATCAAATTCAAACAACCTTTGTCAACATACAAATCAACACCTTTGTAATTGTATATATCATTTTTTATACTTATGTGCAGTTCTTCACTAGCCGTAGCAACCTTAAACGGAAAAACCCTTTTTTGTTCCATTATATATTGATTTTCATCAATAATATTACCTCCACTAGCTCCTCCTCCCTCTCCTAAAGCTATTATATTTTTAGCTTTAGATACAAACTTGTCACTGTGGTCAACCACTATAACAGTGTGTCGATTTGATAAATTTATTATATTTTGATACATAGATTGTTTTTCCTTGCCAGATAACCCAGCCAACGGTTCATCCAAAACAATTATTAAATCTGTAAGTTGCGTATTGAATACTTGAACCATTCTTAAACGCTGCAATTCGCCTCCTGATAAGGTTGGAATGGCTCGATGCAAAAATAAATGCCCTAAATTCAGCTCTATTGCCTTTTCTATAAAACTTTTTATTGAATTCAATGTGAAATTTACATTTTCGTTATTTGCATCTGTTGATAATCGATCGATTATTTTTCCGAGTTCAGTGAATGGTGTTGTCATAAACTCTCCTATAGAAAGTCCCAAAATCCTGTGTTGTTCTAACTCGGAAGAATATTTTTTTCCTTCACATATTGGACACAATCGTTCACTATAAAATTGTTTTCCTATTGAATGATTAAGTAACATCGGTGTGCCCGTCAATACACCATAATACTTAGTTGTTCTTTTTGAGTATGCATTGGTTTTTTTGTATTTAATAGAATACTTTTTATCGCTTTCACCGTACAACAACAACCACTTTTCTTTTGCTGTTAACTCTCGAAAAGTTTTAGAAATATCTATAAAATTATCCGCACAAAAATCTATTAATATTTGTGTGTAAAAATCTTTATATCTGTTCCAACAACGAAAAGGATTTTTTTTCAATTGAATGTTATAATCTACTATTCTGTTTTCATCCAAGCAAACTTTTGTTCCAATTCCATGGCACTCTGCACATAAATTGCTTGCTTTATTTAATACAAACTGGTCTTCGGTAACGCCTAATAAATTTGCGTATAAAAATGCCACTTTTCTATTAATCCCAAAGTATGTTCCTATTGTCGATCGTGAATTGTTATTATAATTGGATTGCTTTATTGGAATCGCAGCTACCATATTGTAAAAGGCTTTAACCTTATATGCAGGTTCGAAAACATCATCTGCGAACATAGCCAAAAATTCATGTTGACCAATCTGTGCAACAGTATCGTACGCTAGAGATGATTTTCCACTTCCAGAAGGACCAATTATTAAATTTATAGACTTTTTTTCTATTGAGATATCTATATTTTTTAAATTATTTGTCTCTATTCCTTTTATAATTATTTGGTTTGACATTATTGATCACTCTCTAAAATAATTCTATACAAGTCTTCTATTAAAAACTTTAAAGTTTTTTTAGAATGAACGCAAAATCTTTCGTCAATCGAATGAATAGTGTTGCCTGGTTTTAAATGCATTGCGTTGATTGGACATCCTCCCCCACATATACCTAGTGCAGGACACTCTAAACATTCTTCTTTGTTAATAGGTGTTAATTGAGACCATTCGATAAAATTTTCATCTTTTGTCGCATCAAAAGTCTCATCATCAACGCTTGACACAAAGTATTGTTTGTCATACAAACAACCATGGCAAATTCCCACCTGCCCGTTAGGTGCTATTACAATTTGTCCTCCTGCGGTGGCTGCACAATCAGAGAAATACACCTGCGCCTTAGTAAATGCTTTTAGTTTACGCATCATGCGATCTTCATAGATACCTTTTTTTCTCAACTCAATGAATTCATCAATGATAAATTGTGCTGCTTTTTCGTTATAGCTATTTGGCAGAACAAAAGTATCGCTTGACATCATTATATTAAACCCAAACGATCTTATACCATAGTTGTCCACTAAATCTAGTATGTTCTTTGTATTTTTTATTGTTTCTTCACTTAATGTCACAGATAATGCCACATTAACATCTAACTGCTTACATTTGTCAAGTATTTTAAGTATTCGAGTAAAAACCGGTTTTCCTGCAATATCAACTCTCATACTATTAGCTTCCTCGGTAAAACCATCTACTGATATAGCTATAGATACACCGAGTTTTTTGAGCTTTAAAATTCTTTCCTCATTAAGTAACAACCCATTTGTTACCATTGACATTTCAATATTTTTTATACAATTTTCTTCGCTACGCAAACTGTTGATTTTATTAGCAACATATTCTAATGTTTCAAAGTTAACCATTGGTTCGCCACCATAGAAAATAAGTACAGGCTTGTTTTTTTCAGTATCCAAATTTGACAGTTTTATCTGTTTTATGAAGAATGATATTGCCTTATCAGCAGTTTCTTGTGGCATATTTTCTAATGCAAAATTGCATCTTTTGTTTTCGTCGTTATTTCCTAAAAAACAATATTTGCACGCCAAATTGCATTGTTCGGATAAAATCATATAACATACATTTATAGCAGGTTGCGGAATTTTTGATTTAACATAAGAAAGCACTCTCTCATCTTCATCTGAAGACTTCGTTAAAATTTTCCATTTTATTAGTTCTAGTACTTCGCTTTTTATTGTTTCGGGTATTTCCTCGAGATTTGAAAAAGAACTTGCAAGCCAAGCCTGCAAGTTCTCGTAACTTTCTCTTGTTAAATACACCGGTTTCATACGAAGTGAATGATACAATGCAACTGTTTCACCCAAATCATACTTATGTGCATAACGAGAAAAACTTACCATGCAATTTCCTCCATTTCTGGAACCGCACGGCAAGAGCAAGCACAAGTACATGAGTTACATGCAACACATGCACAACGAGCCATTGCAGTCATTTCTGTACAAATGTTTCCAAAAAGCTTTTCATATTCATTTACTTTAGCGCTCATTTAAATTACCTCCCATTCGAAATCTGTTTTTTTGCCACCTGAACAAGAACAACGACAACTACACATACAACCTGTACATTGTGACATACATGATGCAGCCGCCTGTATAGTTTTCTCTGTTATATTGCCGAGCATAGCATCATATGTTTTAGAATCATACTTAAGCATATTTTCTCTCCTTTACACTTTAATTTCTATTCAAATTATAGCATATATATTAAGCTTTGTCAATATACAAGTTATATGTTTTTTACATTTTTTGCAAAATCAAGTTTTTACACAACATATTGTGCCCACAGAGGAATATTAGCACAATATATTGTGCTTTTTATTTTTTAATATTTCATTCATATATCGTTCACACATTTGATGAAGCTATGTAGTGTAAGGGTTTATAGCGTTTTTTGTAAACCTTGTATAATCGGTATTTTTTGTACTTATATTTATAAAACTTTCTAGCATATCTACTTCCAGTTTTAGCAAAGGACTCGCATCATAGAATGCACCATATAGTCCATAGGGTTTTGATAATTTAGATTGACAACGTGAACAATAGTTCTTATTTTTCAAAATAGTTTCTTCAATTTTTTCTCTTTGAGTTACCCCATTTCATTTTCGGGTCTTTCAGTAACAGTAACAACTCTTGTCACACTAAAAATATTTAAAAAATTATATACTTTTTCTGACAAGATAGCAAGTTTTTATAATAATATTGTTAAAATACCTTCAAAGCAAAAACTAAAGCCACTCTTTTGAAGTGAACCATTTTGTGCAGACGGCACAAAAAACACCCCCTATGGTAGAATATTAAATTTTAAGAAGCAAACTGGCATCGTTTTTCTAATGGTGTCAGTTTTGTTTTTAATTGAATACGGTCATT
>SVKJ01000038.1 GCA_015068525.1 Oscillospiraceae bacterium
TGCAACATTAACTCTTTATTGAGCAAGTTGCACCCATTAAGTTTTATTTGTTTAAGAACCAAAAGAATAATATAAGAACTATAATTCCCCATAGTATTATTCCTAAATAATGGCGTTTTTGTTTTGGTTGATAATTACTTATATCTGTTTGCGGTCTGTATTCGTAAGAATTTTGTGCACGAGAACGAGAGTTGTTTGTTGCAGAACGAGCTTTACGATACATTGAAAGAGGATCTGTCTGATTCATAATACGAGAATAAAAATGATTAAGCCATAGTTCGTCTTCGGGTTCGCACATATTTGATTCGTTACAACCTGGCTCGTGTGAAATTTGATTTCTAACCCAACGATAATGTTTGAGTGTTTTTAAATCATCATCCCAATTACTAACATAGTGATTGCCGTTTGGCGTATTTATCATCTCATCAATATATGCAGATAGTCTTCTGTCGTCATTTAGTATTTCGCCACATAACTTTTCTAAATGTTTATATGAATCTATGAAACTCATAAGGACCTCCTAAGTTAAAGACCGTGAACTTATATAGTTCACGGTCGTCGTTGGCGGACAGGGTGGGATTCGAACCCACGTGCCGGATTGAATACCGACAAACTGATTTCGAGTCAGCCCCGTTATGACCACTTCGATACCTGTCCGTGTGTATGTTTGAACTCCGATTTGACGGAGAAAAAACTAAGCAAATTATAAAATTTTGTTAGAAAAATGTTAGAAATGGCTAGAAAAACCGCTAGATAAGGCGGTATAAACCAGGTTTGAACCTCGCTTAAACCCGCGTGGTTAAGCCATTTGTAGGGGTACAGTTACAGTGTAACCGAGGGGATTTCGAGCATGTTCCGTTATGTTTATTGCAAGAATTATTCAAATTTAAAAACTAACCATCTCACTTATCATATCACGTTTTGCGACCCAAAGCAAGAGGTCTTTATCAATTTTTATATTTTTACTTTCCATTTTATCTTTGGTTACTTTATATGCAAGTTCCGGAGTATTGGCTTCGCCACTTAAATGACCGAGCATAAGTCTTTTCAATCCATCGTTAGCAATTAAACTTGAAAAGTAAGCAGAATTTTCATTTGAAAGATGACCATTATCTCCTAAAATTCTATGTTTTAAAGACTCGGGACGATTGCTGTTTATAAGCATATCCACATCGTGATTTGATTCAAAGAACATAAAATCTCTGCCTTTAAAACACTTGAAAAAATTTTCCGAAATGTATCCAATGTCCGTAGCATAACTTGCAGTTTTTTTGCCAAACTGAAAATTAAAACCTAAGGAATATTTAGTATCATGCGGAGTTTTGAAAGAGGAAACAACAATATCTTTAACTTCAAACTCTTTTTCGTCAGGTATGATAATTCGTCTATACATTGGCATATTTATAGATTTATCAAAAATTTCTTCATGAGTTCCATATGATGCATAAATCGGTATATCAGTTTTATTAACAATCATTGAAAGCGCACTGATATGGTCAGTGTGTGGATGAGTTATAAATAATGCATCAATGTCAGTAATTTTTAAATCAATTTTATCAAGTTGCTCTCTGATTTGTTTAAAAGAGCCACCACAATCTATTAAAATGTTTGTGTTTTTATATGTAAAAGCTGATGCGTTTTTACTGCTTCCTGAATACAAAGAAGTAAATTTAACCATTATATTGATACTCTCCTGATAGTTCCACCGATGCCTTCAATTTTTTCTACAACTCTTTCATAGCCTCTGTCAATATGATAAATTTCAGAAATTTCGGTAGTTCCTTCTGCAGACAACCCTGCAATAAGCATTGCAGCACCTGCTCTTAAATCAGTTGCAAGGACAGGAGCGCCTGAAAAACTTTCGACTCCTTCAATAACAGCCATATTACCATTTACATTGATTTTAGCACCCATTTTTTTAAGCTCACTTACATATTTATAACGTGAATCCCAAACTGTTTCAATAACAGTACTTGTACCATTGGATAAAGCCAGAAGCGTTGCAATAATTGGCTGCATATCAGTAGGGAACCCAGGGTAAGGCATTGTTTTGACTGTCGATTTGTTAAAACGTTCTATATAGAAAATTCTAACATAATCGCCGCCTTCTTCAACACCGACGTTCATTTCTTCAAGTTTTGCACTTATTGGTTCTAAATGTTTGGGAATAACATTTTGGATTGTAACATCACCTTTAGTTGCGGCAGCCATAACCATATATGTGCCTGCTTCGATCTGGTCAGGAATTATGGCATATCTTGTGCCTGAAAGTTTATCTACACCTTTTATTTTTATAATATCAGTACCAGCACCTTTTATTTTTGCACCCATAGAATTTAAAAAGTTTGCAAGGTCAACAATGTGAGGTTCTTTTGCAGCGTTTTCGATTGTTGTGGTGCCTTGCGCTTTAACTGATGCAAGAATAATATTCATTGTAGCGCCGACTGAAACTGTATCTAAAAAAACGTTGTTTCCAATAAGTTCGGAAGCAACAGCTTCAATTCTGCCACCTTTGGTTTCTACTTTAGCTCCTAATGCTTCAAATCCTTTAATATGTAAATCCATTGGTCTGTCACCGAGATTACATCCACCCGGCAATGCAATATCTGCGTGTTTATATTTAGATAAAAGTGCACCCATAAAATAATATGATGCTCTCATTTTGCTTGTTAACTCAAAAGAACAGGTAGTAGTGGAAATTCCCGTACAGTCTATTTTGACCGTGTTTTTATCAAGTAGTTCAATTTTAGCACCAAGTTCAGTAAGAATTTTAAACTGAACTTCTATATCCTGAATCATAGGGACATTTTCGATGATACAGGGTTCATCTGATAAAATGACAGCAGGAACTATAGCAACAGCAGCATTTTTAGCACCACTTATACATACCGAACCATTTAATGGTTTTCCACCTGTGATTATGTATTTTTCCACACCATACACTCCCTTAAAAAATCACTTCAGTATATTATATCATATCAATAAAAAAAATCAAAGTGTTTTTTAAATATTTTATAAAAATGTATGGTGTGAAAGCCTAATTTGTATAAGGAGAAAATTCTTTTCTTATGAAATAACCCTGATTATGATCGCAAACAGGACAATTTTTCGGTGCTTCTTTTCCTTTGTGAACATGCCCGCAATTTAAACATACCCATTCAACTTCGTTGTCGTCAGAGAATAATTTGTTGTTTTCAAGAAGATTTGCAAATTGCATAAATCTTTCGGCGTGAGTTTTTTCAATTAAAGCAATTTTGTCAAATAGATTTGCAACTTTAATGAAACCTTCTTCTTTTGCCATTTTTGCAAAATCAGGATAAACAGGAGAAAATTCTTCCTGTTCATTATGAACGGCGCTTTTTAAAAGTTCTAAAATATTTGTAGATTTATCTACAGGATATCCGCCTTCGATATTAATGTTTTCGCCTTTTAGTTCACCTAGTGCGTCATAAAAAAGTTCTGCATGTTCTTTTTCCTGACCTGCAGTATAATTAAAGATAACTTCAATAACATGAAGCTGTTGTTTTTTTGCTTCACTTGCAGCAAAAGTATAACGGTTTCTTGCCTGGCTTTCTCCTGCAAACGCTTTCATCAGATTAATTTTGGTTTTACTGTCTTTAAGTTCCATAAATGTCAACTCCTTTTTCTCATATTATCTTTTTCTAAGGTAAAAAATATACATAAATTTTAAAATATAATTGACTAATTAAAAAAGTATGGTATTATTATACTTGTAAAATAAATTGGTAGAGGTTTTAAAAATGAAAAATAATATTTTTACAAAAGAAGTTTTAGAAAAAATAGAACTTTTATATGACAATAATGAAGAAACAAAAGAAAGATATCTTAATGCGGTAAATACATTTAAGAAACTTTATAAAAGGGATGATTTTAATATTTTCTCTGCACCTGGCAGAACGGAAATAATAGGCAACCATACCGATCATCAGCGTGGTATGGCAATGGCGGGAAGCGTTAATCTGGATGTAATCGGTGTAGCAGCAAAAAATAATTCTGATTTTGTAAGAGTGGTATCTTTTGGTTATGAAAAAGAAGACATAGTTAATGTAAATGAACTCGATATTAGAGAACACGAAAAAGAAAGATCAGTTTCACTTATAAGAGGGATTGTTAAAGCGTTTGTTGACTTAGGGTATAAAGTAGGAGGGCTTGATATATATGTTTCAAGCAATGTTTTAAAAGGCTCTGGACTTTCTTCTTCTGCCGCGTTTGAAGTTTTAATTGCAACTATAGTAAATCATATGTACTGCGATGCTAAAGAAGATGCAATATCTATTGCTAAAATTGGCAAGTATGCAGAAAATGTTTATTTTGGGAAACCTTGCGGGCTATTAGACCAGTTGGCTTCAAGTGTAGGCGGTTTTGTATATATGGATTTTTGCGATAATTCTAATCCTAAAGTTGAAAAAATAGAACTAAACTACAAAAAAGAAGGATATACTTTGTGTATTCTTGATACAGGTGGAAGTCACGCTGATTTAACTAATGACTATGCTGATATTTCGGGAGAACTTAAGAAAATATCACAACATTTTGGAAAAGAAGTTTTAAGAGAAGTACCTGAGGATGATTTTATAAGAGAAATCAAGATGCTAAGAGAAAAAGCAGGCGACAGGGCGGTTTTAAGAGCATTTCATGTGTATGAAGAAAATAAAAGGGTAGAAACGGCTAAAAATTGTCTTAAAGAAAAAGATTTTAATGGATTTTTACAAATTTTAAAAGTATCAGGAAA
Source organism: Oscillospiraceae bacterium (assembly GCA_015068525.1). NCBI lineage: Bacteria > Bacillati > Bacillota > Clostridia > Eubacteriales > Oscillospiraceae > Oscillospiraceae bacterium. Next base: position 4,754 of record SVKJ01000038.1, read on the forward strand.
CTCGTCTTTTAAATACTTACAAAATGTATATTCTCCATCAGATACTAAACAGCAAGGACTTGCTTTAGCACTATTACTTGCTGAGAAAATTTTAAAAGATAAAGGTGCTTTTCGTGTTCATGGAGGCGGGTTCGCAGGAACAATACAAGCATTTGTTCCAAATGAACTTGTAGATGAATATGTTTCTGAAATGGAAAGCGTATTCGGAAAGGGAAAATGTCACAAACTTTTTGTAAGACCGCTTGGCGCAACAAAAATATTATAGTAAAAAACGCCTGAATTTTTCAGGCGTTTTTTAATAAATAAATTACCTATATAATTTTCTTTCTTTAATTTCTTTAAAATGCAGCATCGAAGGCAAATTCGGAAAAGAAACTATGATTGCAGGACTTAACAAGTTTCTGCGTATTTACTACGGCAAGATTACTGAACTCTATAATTTCATTGATAAAGAATTAAATTGAAGTAACTACCCCAAACCTTTAATATTTTCACTGAGTGACAAAAATATCTATTTGCCAACTCTATTTTTTTATGCCCTTTTTGTGTTGATAAAATTTGAAAAAGAATATTTTTTGAAATAAAAAGTGATGTTGTACAATCGATTTTACCGGGTTTTGAAATTGTTTTAAATAGATGTTGTGGTTATAATTTTATCTTGACAAAAAAGAAGGGATACGATATAATAGAAAATAATTCTAATTAATAAAAAAAAATAGAAAAAAATTTCTAAGATTGAGAGGGGTTATATGGTAATTGCAAAAATTCATAATGTATTTAAAAACCTTACAGCAACAGAACAAAAGATTGCATCATACATTTTAGAATTTCCGGAAAAGATTATTAATATGACAGCAAAAGACCTTGCAAGTGCTTGTGAAACAGTTCCGTCAGCAGTTAATCGATTGTGTAAATCTATTGGTGTGGAAGGTTTTCCAAAATTGAAGATTTCTTTGGCTGCTGCAGTTGGTAAGGAAGGCTACAATGAGAATAACATTCCATTTGATAAAGAAGATAATCCAAAATTGATATTTAATAAGGTTTTCAACTCTGGTATAAATACGCTTAAAAGTACCTGCCAAATGATTGATTTTTCTAAAATAGATGAAATATCCAAAAAACTGGCATCAGCACAGCGTATTTTTATATTTGGTGTGGGGACATCTTCTGTGGTTGCAATTGATTCAGCTTATAGGTTTTCTCAACTTGATGTTCAGGCATATGCTTACACGGACATTTTACAGATGAATGTTATGGCAAATAATATGAAAAGAGGCGATGTTGCATTTGGAATTTCGCACAGCGGAAGAACAAAAATAGTTGTTGATGTAATGCGTGCTGCAAGGCAAGCTGGTGCGACAACAATAGCATTAACCAGCTTTACGAAAAGTCTTTTATATACAGAGAGTGATTATTCTATTTCGGTGTATGCTGATGAAAAAAATTATCCTGTTGAAGCTGTATCAGCCCGTATAGCACATATGTGTGTAATTGATGCGCTCATGTTGACAATAGCGTCTATGAATTATGAAGATTACTCAAAACATATTTCTTTAAGAAATGCTGCCCTTGATGGCATAAGATATTAAAATAAGAAAAGAGGTATAATTAAATGAATAAAAAGGTTATCTTAATTTCAATTGATGGTATGCGCCCCGATGGACTTATAAAATGCAAGAATCCTTATGTTGATGAATTAAAGAAAATAGCATCTTATACTTTTGATGCAAGAACAGTATTTCCGTCCGTTACGCTTCCTTGCCATATGTCAATGTTTCATAGTGTTCCGCCGGAAAGACATGGGACAACTACTAATATATATATGCCACAGGTGCGACCAATTAACGGTTTGTTTGAACAGTTAAAAAATGCAGATAAGGTATCTGCTATGTATTATGGCTGGGAACCACTTCGCGATGTATCTAGACCGGGTTCTCTTAAAGAATCTGGGTATACAAATGCATATTCGTTTGAACACACTGATGCAATGTTAACTGAAAAAGCACTTAGTTACATTAAGATTGCTAAACCTGATTTTGTTTTTCTTTATATGGTTGAAACAGATGAAAAAGGCGGACATGATAACGGATGGATGAGTGCTGTCTACCTTGATTATATTAATCGTGCAATCAGTAATGTTCAAAGAGTTATTCAAGAAACAAACGGAGAATATACTGTAATTGTAACAGCTGACCACGGTGGACATGATAGAGCACATGGAACCGACATGGATGAGGATATGACGATACCAATGTTTTTTTATGGACCGCAATTTGTACCTGGCAGAGAATTTAGCGGAGTAAGTATTCTTGACATAGCACCGACAATAGTCGACATTATAGAGATTGCTCCGGCAGAAGAATGGGAGGGAAAATCTCTTATAAGAGATGAAAACGTATGAGTATTTTTTCAACTACATTAAATCAGATCGCTTTCCTTTTTGGATTTATAGTTATAGGATATATACTTGTAAAACTTAAAATATTACCTGAAAATTCATCTATGGTTTTATCAAAACTGGAAAACACAATTTTTATACCTGCGCTGGTTATGGGAACATTTATTGAAAACTTTACCATAGAGAGAATTAGCGAATCATGGAAATTATTGTTTGTAAGTTTTATAATAGCGTGTATCGCAATCCCTTTTGCAATTTTGATCTCTAAACTAATTACAAAAGATAAGTATATTCAGAAAATTTACACATATGGATTGTCATTTTCAAATTTTGGATTTATGGGTAATGCGGTGGTAAGCGGCCTGTTTCCGGATGTTTTTTTCGAATATCTGATTTTCACATTGCCGTTGTGGATATTGATATATCTTTGGGGAGTACCAAGACTTCTTATTTTTGATATAGAAAAAAAACAAACTTTTAAAGAATCTCTGAAATCTTTTGTTAATCCTATGTTTATAGCGATGTTGATAGGTATTATAATTGGTCTGTTGAATATTCAGCTTCCCAAGTGGATTATGTCTTTGATAAATGTATCGGGTGATTGTATGTCGCCGATTGCCATGATTCTAACTGGAATTGTTGTATCATCAATATCCTTAAAAAAGACTTTCATAAATGTAAGAATTTATATTGTTTCTATTATAAGACTTATTATTATACCCGTCCTTTTCATAGTGGCGTCACTTTTTTTGAAAATTTCTGAAACAACCTATATTTGTGCACTTTGCTCACTTGCAATGCCTCTTGGCCTCAATACCATTGTTATACCAAGTGCACTTGGTAAGGACACATCGATTGCGGCAGGTATGACGGTAATTTCCCACTTACTCTCCTGTATAACTATTCCGTTAATTTTTTCCGTTATTGCGAATTAACACAACAAGGTTCTCCGAAAATCTAAAGCCTTTATCTTTCAGATTTTCGTGAGGTTCTTATACAAACGACAAAAGACGGAGTTGCAGTTTGAAAACTCCGTCTTTTGGTATTTAATAAATAAATTACCTATATAATTTTCTTTCTTTAATTTCTTTAAAATGCATTTCTGTTGTTCCTACACTTAATGGTTCGATATAGTATGAATACTCAGTAATTGGCATATCCTTCGGGCAGGAGGAGTAAAGTCCGCCACATAATCCGTGATGGTCACTACCACCCGATATGTAAAGATTTTTTTTGATAGCAATCTGATATGCTTTTTGTTTTTCTTCATCTGTAAGAATTGGATGCCATACTTCCATACCCTGTATACCACACTTTATTAAATAATCTATCTCATCAAGTTGATTGTGCGGATGAGCAATTACAGGAATACCACCTGCATTCTTAATCAGATTAATTAAACTATCCAGTGACAAAAAATTTATATTTGTCGGGTATTTGCTTCTTTGATGAAGAAAATTTTTATTAAACCAATCGATGTAATCTTCTTTTTTTCCCAGACCTTTGTCTATAATGGCATTATAGACATGATTATTACAAATGTATGTTAAATCTTTATTGTAATCTAATATTTCTTGCCATGTTATACCTGTAATTTCACCATTTTCAACTGCTTCATCAAAGCAACTCTTTGTGTTGAGAGTTGCTTTATATGACATTTCTTCCAGATATTTTTTCATTGGCATATAATCCATATCGAAATCAAATGCAACTATATGGTATTCTTTTGGGTCAATTACAGAAAATTCAACGGCTGCTATATATTCAATATTATTTTTTTGACAAGCGGTTTTAAATCTTTTAAATCCTTGTATTGTATCGTGGTCGGAAAGAGCAAGTGCTTTATATCCCTCTTTTTTTGCTATATCAACAATTTCTTCGGGTGAATAGACGCCGTCAGAAAAAGCTGAATGAAAATGTAAATTTGCATAAAAATTCATACTTTTTCACCCCTGAAATTATAAGCCTAACTCTTTATGACGGTTGTTATACAGTTCGCACAATTCTTTTTCGCCAAGTTTTTCTGCTTCTTTCAGCCATTTTTCCCATGCTGCATCTCCTGTTTCCTGACCTATTATATATTTAAACATTACTTCTTCAAATTTTTTGGAAAGACCTGTAATTAAATCGGCAGATTTTGAAACATCATTATTTTTTGAAAACAGAACAACAGGGTCAGAAGGTTCTAAACCTTTACATTTTTCAACCCAATCCTGAGCTTCTTTTTCTCTTTCTGTAT
>SVKJ01000039.1 GCA_015068525.1 Oscillospiraceae bacterium
TATTATGTAAGAAATTATGCAATATATCGAACATCAGAGGGAGAAGAAATAATAGAGTATTCCAAAAATAGCTTACTTGTTTTTGAGTAGCAAAAGGGAGGAATAAAAATATGAAAGAATATAATAAACCGATTATTGAAGAGAAATGCATATTAAATAATTATAAAATTTCTTCATTGTCGGACTGGCAGGAAAAGTCACCGGGAGTCGAATATGAAAATGCAATAACATCTTATAATCTCTATTCATAAATGAAAGGACAAATAAAAATGATAAACTTTAAATTTTTACCGGAAGAATTAAAAGATGGTATAAATCAATTAAAAGATTTTATCAAAGAAAGTTTTGTTTTGGAGGATATCAATATTATTGCGGAACGCGGAGAAACAAATGAAATAGAATATAAAGATGGAATATACAAAATTATATACCAAAAAAAAGTATACTTTTTCAGGGCTTTAAGTTTAATTAAAGATACTCGGAATAAACTTGATATATCGGAACCGTCAAAAATAGCAAATGCAGGAGTACAACTTGATTTATCAAGAAATGCTGCACTTACTGTCAGTTCACTTAAAGAATATATGGATTATATGGCAAAAATGGGAATGAATAAACTTTATTTATATATGGAGGATATGTTTGAAGTTCCAAAGAGAAAATATTTCGGATACCTGAGGGGACGATATACAAAAGAAGAACTTAAAGAAATTGATGATTACGGGTTTAATTACGGTATTGAAGTAATACCCAGCATTCAGGCATTGGGGCACCTTTATCAGTATTTGCAATATGAAGAGTCTTTTGATGTAAAAGATACTCAGGGAGAATTGATGGTAGGAGAAGAAAAAACTTACATATTTATTGAAAATATGATAAAATCAGTTCTTGAACCGTTCAGAACAAATAAAATATTACTTGGCATGGATGAAACTCATACTTTAGGTCTTGGAAATTATCTTAAGAAAAACGGGTATAAAAATTCCAGGGAAATTTATTTAAAACATCTTAATAAAGTCTTCGAAATTGCCGATAAACTTGATGTTCAAGCTATGATTTACAGTGATATGTTTTTTAATATGTCTTCACAAAAAGGATATTATTATGATAAAGACTCTGAAATAACAGAAGATACAATATCAAAAATTCCAGAGAATGCAACTCTTATCTACTGGCATTACGGCGAAGAGTACGGCTGCGATGATTATATGCTGAAAAAACATAAAAAGCTAAAAAGGAAAGTAATATTTTTCGGAGGTGCATGGACGTGGTCAGGGCATCTTCCTGAAACAAACTATGCACTTGAATGTACAGAACTGGCGCTTAGGGCTTGCAGTAAATATAATATAGATGAAACTATTATAACTGTGTGGGGAGATAATGGCAATGAATGTAATCATTTTTACAGTTTGCTTACTCTTTGTTATGCAGCTGAATATTCTTACGGAAATGAAAAAAAATATCGTGAAAGATTTGAGTGTATAACAGGGACAAGTCCGGAAATGTTTGAAAATATGAGTGCCTATCAGAATGCGTACGGCAATACTGTAAAGCTCACCGACTTTACAAAGAGGTTTCACGGAAAAACATTATTTTATCAGGATATTTTGCTTGGAAAGGCTGATTTGTATTTAAAAGAACAACCAATGAGCGAGCATTATAGTAAGTATGCAGAAAAATTTTCCGAATATGCAAAAACAAAAAATGTATGGCAACCTCACTATGAATATATATCATATATTTTCAAAACTTTGGAAATAAAATGTTATATTGCGGAAAAATTAAGGGATGCTTATAAAAAACAAGATAAAAAAGAACTTTCAAAGATTGCTTCGTTGCTGAAAAATGATTTGTATTTGTTTATAGATACTTGCCATAAAATGCATAAAAAACTGTGGTTTTTATATAATAAACCATTTGGATGGGAAGTTATAGATATAAGATATGCAGGGCTTAAGGCAAGAGCACTGACTGCATTTGAACGAATTGATGGGTATTTAAACGGAGAAATCAGTATAATAGAAGAACTTGAAGAGGAAATACTTCCGTATACATTCAGTCCGTTTACCAAATATCCTAAAATAGCAACGAATACATACGAATTTTAATTAAAAAGATGGACAAAAAGTGTCCATCTTTTTATGATGTTCTAATATTTTTTATTCCCCAACCGTCAATATCTGAACGCACTAAAGAGCCAAAAACTCTTTCTTTTAAATCGGGGTAGTCTTTTAAAGTGTTTTTTATAAAATCTTTTATATCCTGCCTTTTTGTTTTTCCATCAACGGGGCAGGGATTTTTTATTATAGGAAGATTGTTTTTAATCGCTGAACTTTTTATCTCAAATTCGTGAGCATATATCAAAGGTCTTATCTGATAAATATCAGTTCGGTCCAAGTATGTTACAGGGGAGAAACATCCTATGCGGCCTTCATATAATAAACATAAGAAAAATGTTTCAATAACATCATCAAAATGATGACCTAAAGCCACTTTGTTAAAACCCATTTCTTTTGCTGCCTCGTTTAATGCCCCTTTTCTCATCTTTGAACAAAGTGAACAAGGATTGCTTTCTTTTCTTATATCAAATATTATTTCTTTTATACTTGTTTTTACTACTTTGTAAGGAATGCCTTTTTCCTTGCAGAATTTAATGACGTCCGATGAGTCAAAATCATTAAAACCCATATCGACAGTAATACCAACAAGGTCAAATTTTTTCGGATAAAATCTTTTAAGTTCCCACATAGCATTAAGAAGAACCATACTGTCTTTCCCTCCGGAAACACCAACTGCGATTTTATCCCCTTCGTCTATCATATTATAATCGTCAACAGCGCGCCTTAAGTAACTTAATATTTTTCTCAAGATAATCTCTCCATTCACCTTATTATATAACATTTTTCATAAAATTACAATAAGATAAAAAAATAAAAAGTGAAATAGGAAATTAGAAAAATAAAGAAAAACGAAGAAAATCAAAGAAAATTGAAGATTGAGTTTTATATATTAAAAAAATTAAAAAAAGTTATTGACAAAAATTTTAAGATGTATTACAATAATAAACGTTGAAAAAATAAATGGGAGGAAAGTTTAAATGAAAAGCACATATTTAATGAAGCCATCAGAAGTTCAGAAAAAATGGTATATCATTGACGCTGAAGGCAAAGTATTAGGTAGAGTTGCTACTCAGGTTGCAACTATTTTAAGAGGTAAACACCGTCCAACATATACACCAAATGTAGATTGTGGAGATAACGTTATCGTTATTAACTGTGAAAAAGCAGTTTTAACAGGTAAAAAGTTAGATGACAAATTCTATTACAGACATACAGGTCACATCGGTGGTATGAAGGCTACAAGTTACAGAGAATTAATGGAAAAGAAACCGGAACAGGCTATGATGCTTGCTATTAAAGGTATGCTTCCAAAAAATTCTTTAGGTAGAAAAATGCTTACTAATGTAAGAGTATACAGAGGTGCTGAACACGATAATGCTGCTCAGAAACCTGAAGTATACAACGGTTAAGAAGGGAGGATATTTTAATGGCTAAAGTTAAAGAAACATTCTACGGAACAGGTAGAAGAAAAAGTTCTGTAGCAAGAGTCAGAATAGTTAGCGGTAAAGGTAACATTATCATTAACGACAGAACTATAGATGATTATTTCGGATTAGAAACATTAAAACTTATCGTTCGTCAACCGCTTGCATTAACAGGTAACGAAGGTAAAATCGATGTTATCGCTAAAGTATCCGGCGGCGGAGTAACAGGTCAGGCCGGAGCAATCAGACACGGTATTTCAAGAGCACTTCTTAAATTAGATGAAAACTTAAGAGGCGATCTTAAAAAAGCAGGTTTCTTAACAAGAGACCCAAGAATGAAAGAAAGAAAGAAATACGGCTTAAAAGCTGCTCGTCGTGCACCACAATTTTCAAAGAGATAATTATTATCTATCAAAAATCCCGGAAACAAGATGTTTCTGGGATTTTTTATTGTTAATTGACATAACAAGGTTTTCTGAAAAACATAAACTTTAGTTTATTAGTTTTTCGTGAGGTTTTAATATAATTTTAAAATTTGATAGCGAAAAATAGAATGATCGTTAAAAGTAGTGAAAGTGTGCTTATAAAATGAATGGTTGCAAGATTATAAGCGAATATTTCCGGAGTTTATTCTTCAAATGCCCTATATGATATAGATAAGATGAAAATAAAGGCATTCAATTATCTTACAAAAGCTGAAAAGTTTTGCTGCACTAACAACAAAACGTAAAAAGATTATTATTATCTTTAAAAAAACTTGATGTATGGTTAAAAATGTGATAAACTATTATAAAGAATCAAAAAGGTAATGGTATATATGTCAGATAATAAACTTCATAATAAACATCGCGAACGCGTAAGGGAAAGATATTTAAAAGAGGGTATAGATTCATTTGAACCTCATCAGGTACTCGAATTGATATTGTTTTATGCTATCGCAAGAAAAGATACAAACGAACTTGCTCACAAACTCTTAGATAAATTCGGTAATTTGAACAGTGTGTTTGAAGCGTCCCCGAAAGAACTTACAAAAGTTGATGGAATAGGCGAGGGAACAGCGGTTTTTCTAAATCTTTTTTCTCAGGTAAGAAGAAAGTGCGAACTGGATGAACTTAAAAATTCAACTTATATTACCACTTCTAAAATGTCAGGGGAATTTTGTACAAAACTTTTTTCGGGAAGACTTTACGAATGCTTTTTTATAGTTGCGTTAAATGGTAAGAATAAAGTTGTAAATTTTGAAAAATTAAGCGAAGGCACAATAAAAGATGTTGAGATATATCCACGAAAAGTAGTTTCTTTTGCTTTGCAGAATAATGCTCAAAAGATTATACTTGCACATAATCATCCAGGAGGTCTTGTGTCACCATCTAACGATGATATAGATACTACGGATATGCTTAAAAACATGCTCAAGGTAATAGGTGTGGAATTATCTGATCATATAATAGTGTCAGGTGATGATTATTCAAGTTTTAAAGATTTTGATTTGTTGTAGAAAATGGTATAGGGGCATGGTGGTTTTATAAAAAACTGCCATGCCCCTGAACTTTTTTATTGTGAAATCAAAGGCTCTCCGATGTGATTATGCCTTTGACTTTTTAGAATGTTTTAGGTTTTCATTCGATTTTATTAAGCATATTCTCAATAAATATACCATACCCACGGGTTGGGTCATTGACAAATACGTGAGTAACTGCACCGATTAGTTTGCCATTCTGAATTATCGGTGAACCGCTCACGACTGTTGTCAATAGGGGACAACATTTTTTAAGGAGGAAAATTTTCCCGAAGTGATAATGTGTTATAATTATAGCATAGAAAGGACGACGTAATATGTCGATGGAGTGTATCATGAAAAGAAAAATATACAGTATCGAAAATCAAGAAACCTTAACTTTGGAGGAATAATCAAGGTTCTCAAGTTCATTAAAGAAGTTCCACTCAATGTTAATCCTGTCATTGTTATAAATGGTGATTTTTTTGATCAGTTCCTTTGCAAGCTCAGGAGTCAACTTTTCAATTTCGCCGTGTCTTGTAATATGTTTATTGTCATTGACTGCTTGCTGTTGTTGTTTTACCGTTGAAGATAGTTCTGAAAGTCTGTCGTTTGCCATTTTTAATTGCAATTTTAGAGCTTCTTCTTCGGCAGTTAATTCTGCTTTTATGCTTGCAAACTTTTCTTTTGAAATAGAGCCGCTAACATATTCCTCATAGTATCTCATTTTTTCAGAATGTATCTTATTGAGTCTATTTTTATAATCGGAACATTCTGAAAGTAGAACATCGTGTTCTGATTTGCAGGTTTTGCTCATAAGTGAAACCTGCTTTAATTTTTCATCCAACATCCTAATTTGCGTGTTTATAGCACGTAGGACAATTTCGTGCAACATTGACTCATTAACCCTTATATGCTGGCAACCAAGGTCTTCAGTATATCTGGCAGTAGCACAGAGCCAATCTTTATTGGTCTTTCGACCTTTTTGGAGTTTATTGCCACAGCATCCGCACACAAGAAGCTTTGCAAACGGATTTGAAGATGGTTGTGGACGAGGCTTTTTGTTGGACTTTATAACAAGTCGTGCCTGATAATATTCTTCTCGGCTGATGATGGCTTCGTGTGTATTAGGCACAATTTGTCGCAATTCTTCAGGTATTTGTTTAACCCTGTTGCTGCCAACACGTACAACATGAGATTTGAAAGGTTGTGTGTCTCCGGTATATATGCGGTTTGTAAGAATATTATGAACCGATTCATAAGTCCAAAACTCTCTTACCTTGTATTTGTCTCCGCGAACGGGGCGCAAATACATTGAAGGTGTCATAGTATGGGAATCATTTAGCTTTTTAGCAATTTGCGAGATGGTAATACTGTTGATTGCCCACTTGAATATTCTCTTAACAACTATAGCAGCTTCATCATCAACAACGATTGTATTTTTTTCTACACCTTTTTTATAACCATAAGGAGCGAAACCATATACAAACTCGCCACTAAGCTTTTTGAGATCAACGACACTTTTAATTCTGCGTGAAGTATCCTTACTATACATATAGTTAACAAGGTTTCTTACAGCAAGTTCCATACCGCCCGTGTCTTCACCAAGAGCATCACTGTCAAATTCTTCATTGATAGAGATAAACCTAACCTCATAAGCTGGAAATACAAATTCGAGAAAATGTCCTGCCTCAAGATAGTCTCTTGCAAATCGGGATAGGTCACGCACTATAATTGTACGGACTCTGCCTTCTTCAACAAGACGCAATAATCTTCGCATTGCAGGTCTGTCCATACTGGTTCCGGAATATCCATCATCAATAAAATCCTCAAATTCTCCATCCAAATCAGCATGACTTGCAATGTAATTATCAATACATCGCCGCTGAGAACCAATACTGCAGCTTTCACGGTCAGAACCAGATTCAACATCTCCGTCTTCAAGGGAAAGTCTCAGATACTTAACATCAATCTTATTATCCAACATTGTCAAGCACCTCAACTTTCTTCAGATAATCCATAATTGATTTGTACGGATCGTCATACATAAGCTGAATTTTTATTTTATTTCCGTCAGAAACATATATCCTATCTACAAGCAAAACAAAAAGTTCACGGTTGATAACAGGGAGCTTGTGATATTCTTTTATTGCATTTATCCATTGTTGTGTGCTTGATATAACTTCTCCAAGTTCATTTGCTTGTTTGCTCAGACGGTCATATTCTTCATTCTGCAACTCCAACTGATGCGTATAACGGATTTTCATATAATCGTATTCATCACGGTCGATGGTGCCATCTGTAAGGTCTATGAGAAGTTGTTCTATTTTAGACTCAAGATTTTGTCTTTTAACAGTACAGCTTTTCATCAAATCTGTAATACTGGTTTGATGTTTCACAACAACGGGCATTGTTTTTATATCGGAAATCAGTTTTTCAATGTCAATTGCAATTTCAACATGCTTGTTTAATAAATTTGTCACAGCATTCATCAAAACTTCTTGCCGTATATAGTGGCTATGGCATTTTGAACGGTGCGAATAAAGGTATCCGTTACATTCATAAGCAATCCAAGCCGGAAGACCAGAATTAGGTCTGCCTGTTCCTTTTTGGGCAAGGAGTTTAGAATTACAGTCCGCACAGTATATTTTATCTTGAAATATAGTGCGATAATCTGTTTCTAACTTGGGACCTGGCTTGTATTTACCCAGACGATCGAGTTCTTCAGAGTTCACCTTTTGAACGGCATCAAATAAATCTTGCGTAATAATTGCAGGATGCATATTTTCAATAATTTGCCACTCATCTTTCGATCTTCTTGTTTTTGCCTGTCCGAGCTTATCGCTTTTTACCTTGCCGTGAATACGGTGTCCGAGATATACTGGATCGTTCGTGATTTTTCTGATTGTTCCACGTATCCACTGAGCATTCTCATATCTTTTATCCTTGGTTATTCCGCGCATAAACCGTATTTTTCCAGGAGAAGGGAGATCACGGTCAATAAGTTCCTTGGCGATGGCATTAAATTTCATGCCAGATGCTCTTAGTTCAAATATCAATACAATAATGTGTGCCACTTCTGCATCAACATCAAAAGTATTCTTCTCCGGATTTCTTATATAGCCAAAAGGAATACTGCCTGCAGGAGGAAGAAACTCTCCATTGTTCATCATGGCAGAAATGGTAGAGCGTATTTTCAGGGATGTATCTCTTGAATACGACTCATTCATTATCATTTTGAATGGAAGCATAAGTGCTGCAGCATCAGCACCTTCGTCAGCACTGTCATAGTCGTCATTTATGCAAATGAGACGAATACCAAGCTCAGGCAGAATTTTTTCCACATATTCACTTGTTATAACAAAGTTTCTGCCCAGTCTGGAAACATCTTTTACTATAATACAGTTGATTCTGCCGGACAAAAAATCTTCTTTCATCCTTATGAACCCTGGTCTTTTGAAATTCATGCCAGTATAACCGTTATCGGTATATACATCCACGATTTCAATTTCAGGATAATTCATAAGATGATGTCTTGCAATTTTTTCCTGATTGACTAAAGAGTTAGCCTCCAGGTCATCACCATCTTCCTCAGACAGTCTTCTGTATATACCAGCTCTGTACAAGGATAACGATTGTAATTCTTGGGTTTCAACTAAGTTAATTCGACTTTTTCTTGCCATTTAGCCCACCTCCTTAACTGATTGAGACAACAGTTCTTGATAGTA
>SVKJ01000040.1 GCA_015068525.1 Oscillospiraceae bacterium
TATCATATGAATAGACGGTGCACTCGCTTTTAATCTCACGCCGAATTTATTGCCTTGTTTTACAATTTCGGGTTCTTCAAGTGTCAGTTCGTCTATTGACGGAGATACTATTCCGTATCCTTTTCTGTTTACTTCGGAAATTGCATAAGAAAGTTTATCATATTCTTTTTTAATTTTCGAAAGTTCTGTTAAGACATTAAGTAAATCTCTGTCATTTTCTATTGTTAAATCGGTATTTTCACTTATAATTTTATAGAAAAGTTCATCTTTTAAATCAAGTTTAACATAAACTGTTCCTTCTCCCAGATTACAATCAGATATTCCTGCATATTTTATAAAGTCATAATCGTCAAGAAGAGTAAGAGTATTTTTCACGTCATTTACTTTATAAGCATTTTTTATAACTTCTCTTATAGAACGGCATACATTATTTTTCAGCCAGTTTGTCGGAGGCAGAGTTGAAAGCCAGTCAGGTGTATCAAATTCTACTTGCTTAACAGGAAATTCATTAAGCACTGCTCCAATTACATCAAGCATTTCTTCTTTTGTTATTTCAAGTAAATTAAGTGCCATAATGGGTACATTATACTTTTCTTCAAGTTCGCTTTTTAAAGATATACTTTCAGAAGAATAGGGATTTTCACAGTTTAAAAGAACAACAAAAGGTTTACCAATCTCTTTTAGTTCGTTTATTACCCTTTCTTCCGCTTCAACATAATCTTCTCTCGGAATTTCTGATATACTTCCGTCAGTTGTTATAACAAGACCGATTGTAGAATGGTCACATATTACTTTTTTAGTGCCGAGTTCTGCTGCTTTAATAAATGGAATAGGTTCGGAATACCAAGGTGTATTTACCATTCTCGGCTCTTCATTTTCTATATGCCCGAGTGCTGAATCCACAACGTATCCGACACAGTCAATCATTCTGACATTAAAACTTACATTATCCTCTGTTTTTATTTTAATTGCTTCATTCGGGATAAATTTCGGCTCGGTTGTCATAATAGTTTTGCCCTTAGCACTTTGAGGCAACTCGTCTTTTGCCCTTTCTTTTTTATGCTCGTTTGATATATTGGGAATGACAAGAGAAGACATAAAATTTTTAATAAAGGTTGATTTACCTGTACGAACAGGTCCGACTACCCCTATATAAATATCTCCATCGGTTCTCTTTGCCACATCTTCCAAAACATTATATTGTCCCATAATTTTTCCTCCTTGATAAATCAGTTAGTATATTGTATTTTAGGAGAAAAAAAAATATTACTTTTTTTAATATTAATTTCAAATGTTATTATATTTAATTTTTATTTTTTTTAGGAATTTGAACAATTATGATGGCAATAAACATAATTATACATCCAATAAGTTCCCTCTCTGTCATACGTTCATTAAGAATTATTGCACCTGCTATAACGGCAAACACAGACTCAAGGCTCATAAGTAACGAGGCAACAGTAGGCTCGGTATATTTTTGGGCAACTATCTGGAATGTGTATCCTAAGCCTCCTGAAATCACTCCGCAATAAACAATGGGCAGAGCGGCAGAAATAATTTTATCAGTTCCCGGTGTTTCGAAAATAAAAGCAAAAATCCAGGAAATAACTGCAACGGTTGTAAACTGGATTGCAGAAATACGTATTGGATTTCCTTTTAAAACAAAGTAATCACAACAAAGTATATGCCCCGAAAAAAAGAATGCACAAATTAAAACAAGTGTATCTCCGTAAGATAAGAAAAAACCTTCATTTATACAAAGTAAATACATTCCGATAAGTCCGATAATTACTGAGATAAGAACAAGTAATGAACTTTTCTTTTTAAAAACAACAAAATTTATAACAGGAACTATAATTATATAAAGCGCTGTTATAAATCCTGCCTTACCTGCAGTTGTATAAATAATTCCTGTTTGCTGAAGCATACTTGCCATGGTAAGAAATACTCCGCAACATATTCCGCCGATAATTGTATTCTTCTTATATGCTTTATTTAATTTAATATCATTAAATTCTTCATCTTTACAAAAGACAGATAAAATCCCTATAGCAATTGCCGCCAATGTCATTCTTGAGGCTCCGAATGTAAAGGGCTCTATACTTTCCATTCCAACTCTTTGAAATGCAAATGCCGTTCCCCAGATAACTGCGGTAAATATTAACAATAAGTTTCCAAACAAATGATTCTTTTTCATATTGCTTCTCCATTTGATAAATTGATTTTTAGTTTTGTTAATTATACCAATTTTTTTACCTTTTGTCACTAATTTTTAAAAATATTGAAAATATTCTTGTTTTTCTTTTTTGCATACGACAGCGTTTTATAAGCACCGCCCCATGTGTGTTCTACATAACATATAAGATACTTAGAATTATTCATCATACTTTCCTCTCTGTTTCATTAAATACTCACTATATGTAAGTATTATATAACACTTACAAAGAATTGAAACAGCAGCATCTTCCTGCACTTTAGATACATTAATAGATATTGCAGAAGCATTAAATATTCCACTAAAGAAATTATTTGAATTTAAAGACTAAAAAAGAGTGCTATCTTCACGTATTCAAATGAAGATAACACTCTTAATTTTTTATGTAGCCCAGCCAATTACATTGGCAATTCGTTCTTTCAGTTCGTCAAACTGTCTTTCAGACAGATATGTTTTAACATCTTCTAAATCTATTGATTTAAGTTTTTCTGCAATGTCCTTGTGTCCTGCTACAAAGCGCTCACAAAGGTCATCTAAGGGGATAGATGCAGAATTACCCATTGTTGTTCTTGAAAGCCCTAAAAAGCCTTCCTGGAAGGCAACATTGTGGTCATAGCATGGTGATACAGATTTAAACTCAAAAGTTTTACTGTCATAGAGCAGTCCATAGTTATCATCGTGCAAGTCAGGGTTCGCAATAATATAATTAAATATATACATTCTCTGCAACTCGACAATGATTTTGTGATACTTAACATCTTTTACCAATATATTATAGATTTCATCTGATGTATCAAAATATGTTTTCAGTTCACTTGCGTGAACTAAAGATGTGGAGTAGTCTGTGAAAATCTTAATCTTTACCAATTCACCTTCCAAATCACATTCAGCAACATTTACACCAATCTGCTTTCCGATAAGATATGCAGGGTATTCCAAAGCTGCATCTTTTTTCAACTTATAAATATAACCACCGAATACTGCTTTAGGGAAATAGCCTTTTGTGGTAAATAAAGATGTATAGCCTTTTAATATATCTTCACTTTCTTTAAGTTCGCCTGTTAATGCAACATTGTTAAGGGCGATGTTATCATCTCTTAATCTTTTAAGCTCATCCCAATCAGCAATGGAATCACGGGTTTTTATCCAGAAATTATCTGTAAAAGATATACCGGAACTGTCCTTAATAACCTTATCTTTGTCTCTTCCGACCTTACGGGCAATATAAACCATATTCATATATGTTCTGTTTAAATTGTTTATTCTATCAGTCAGCCATTCAGATACCGACACTGCGGAAATCTTGTCCTTGCCACGAAGCCCGAAAGGAAGTCGCTCTTTACAATAAACTATAACCTCATCAGTTTCTCTATTAAATTGAAGCACAGGAACATCTTCATGCATTATGGTATATCTTTTAATTTTTTTTGTTGATTGCCCATTATTTGGAATTGTAACCATAAAATATCCCTCCACACTATATTTATCCATTCATTAATGCAACAATCGCTTCTATATTATCAATAATAAACTGTTGTGCATTACGATTATACAAAACGGCAGTATATACTCCCTGTGCTCCTGTTCGTAATTCAGTAATTATACCAAGTTCACTACCATGTTTTGTCGGCATTTTAGTTGTTTTGCCGTTTGGTTTTTCTGAAACTTCAAGAATTTCTATACTTAAAAGCCAGTCAGTAATATTCTTATATGTTATTTTTTTCATATTATCATTATCAGTAAGTGCATTTATCCTCTTTGCAATTTCAGTTATAGAAATCGGCACATCAGAATATTCAAATTTTTGCATTTCTTCAAATGTTATATAAAAATTTTCTTTAGCCACTTTTTTTACAATTGGTTTTTCCTTATCTTCTATAACCTGTCTTAAAACATCAGATACATAAAAAAGACACCTGGACAGACGAACATTATTTAATGTATCACTTTCAGGTATTACAGTATCATCAATAGGATTTATACCATTTGCTAATTTTTCAATATAAGTTTTTGCTCTTATAAGAGTTTCGATTTCAGTCATAATATGTACCTCCTTATTCACAAAACATTAGCAACTTTTTTTAATATAATACTTTTTTCAACAGTTTTATACTTTGCATTTCAAATTAAAAAAGCCCGCTTATGCCGTTACAAGTCCTATAAAAACCTGCTTATGCAGGTGGGTACCAGCCCGAAAACTTTACTGTTTCTCCTACAGCCACTCTTTCGAGCAGGGAGCATACAAACCATTTTCGGAGACAAAATTCCCTGTTATTATTTATCGGTTAATATAAAAAACTTGTTGACGGACACAGCAGGCATTTATTATTTACAGTTCATTAAATTATGAACAATTTTTGCCGCTTCAGCTCTTGTTGTTGTAAGATGAGGCTCAAACATATTATTACCTGTTCCGTGAATAATATCCGCTTCCTGCAATTCTTTTATAGCCTCAGTTGCATAGAAACTGATTTTATTCATATCATAAAAATCTGTAGAATAAGTTTTAAACGGTAAATCTATATCTGCACGAAGTGCTGCTCTATATGCGATAGTGCACATATCCTGCCTTGTTATATAAACTTCCTCTTTAAAATCTTCTTCATCGTATATTCCCTGAATAAGTGCGTAGAATTCGGCTGCTGCCATATATGAATAATACCACTTGCCTTCATATTTTTCCCCAAACTCTTTATCATAAACTGAGTTGGTTTTTAAAAGTGCTTTAACTATCATTTTTATAAATTCTTCACGGGTAACGGGGTTTTGGGGAGAAAAAGTTCTTTCGCCGGTGCCATTTATAACACCTTCCTTATAAAGATGCATAATACTTTCTACTGCCCATGTATATTCTTCAATATCATCAAAAGGATACGATATTAAATGCTGAGGAGGTGCAGGCTCGTTATTTTCATTATTGGCACCTTCCTCTTCCATATCATCAAAAAAATCATCTTCAGGCTCTTCAAAAATAAGTTTACCATTAAACACTATAAGTTTAAAATTAGCCATACTGTCAGGTACTTTTTTGAAATTTAACATATAGGCAATTTCTTCCTGAAAGCACAAATCAAAGCCTATCAGGATAGGCAGATGTTCTTCCTTTTGCATAGTTTGTAAAAGAACAGTTATAAAATAAGCATCCAGATCCTGTGCATAGATATTGGACTTAAACTCGTCAACAGTTGCATCCATATCATTTAAAAATTTTTCAATGGCTTCATCTGAGATATTGGCACTTTTAAGTTTTATAATAAAATTATCCGAAAGCGCACAAAGGTTCTCGTATGTTGACATTCCTTCGCATAAGGAAACAAAAGTAAAATTTGAAATTAAAAATGTAATAATAAGAAAAGTTAAAACAAATTTTCTCATATTCCCCTCCAAAAAATCTTTTATAAAATAATTATACTACATTATCTTTAAAAAATAAATAATTTTTTTTCAAAATTAAATAATATTAATATTAAATTTTTCAGGGTGAAATTATGATACTTGTTATAAGAACTTTTATATTATATTTTCTGGTAATGTTCTCCTTAAGGTTTATGGGTAAAAAGCAAATAGGACAAATGGAGCCATCAGAACTTACCGTTGCAATTATGATTTCCGAACTTGCTACTATCCCTCTTTCTGAAACAGGAATTCCCCTTTTAAACGGAATTGTACCTGTTTTGATTTTATCTGCTATTGAAATACTCATTTCAATTCTTGTTATAAAAAGTCTTAAATTTCGGAAACTCGTTACGGGAAAGCCTGTTATTATTGTTGAAAAAGGAATACTTAACGAAGAAGTTTTAAGAAACACAAGGTTTACAACAGATGATTTACTCACTGAAATGCGACTTAAGGGAGTTTCAAACATAACGGATATTCAATACGCAATTTTAGAAACGGGAGGACAGGTAAGTTTTATTTTAAATAAAGAAAATTCCCCCATAACTTTTAAAGATTTAAATATAAATGTCAAAGAAGATTTTATGCCATTTCCTGTTATATCCAAAGGAGTTCTTTTAAAAGAAAATCTTAGTATTATCAGCCGTGATGAAAAATGGTTAAATAACAAACTTAAGGAAAAAGGATACAGTGATTACAGTCAAATACTGCTTCTTATGGCAAACCATAAAGAAATAAAATTTATACAAAAAAAGGAAACGAAAAAATGAAAATGGGATACATTGCACTTGCGCTTATTATTCTTATAACATGTCTTCTTTTTATGTTTAATAACTATCTTGAAAATTCGGCAAACACTATGACAAAACTTATTAAGACAATGAATTATAACGTGCAAAAAAAAGATTATACTACGGCTTACAAAAGTTTTTTAAGTTTAAAAGATAAATGGGAAAAAAGCGAAAAAATAATACATCTTATTGTTGAAAACGAAGAACTTGACAATATAAACATAACAATTCATGAAATTGAATCATTTTTTGAAAATAAAACTTTTGAAGAATTTTTTGAAAAGAGTTATAATCTTATTTTTTCAATAAATCATTTATATGAAAAGAATAAATTAAGTTTAGAAACCATCTTTTAATACTATCCTACTCAAAGCAAATGCATATAATATAATATACCGAGAATTTAAAAATATAGAAAAGAGGATAAAAATGAAATATTATTTAGCTGTATTTTCATCCATTACATTTGCTAACAGACTAAAAAAGAAATTGGAAAATTATCCGGGATATATAACTTTAATGCATACTCCTTTAAGTTTGTCAAAAAACGGTTGTTCGTACTCTTTAAGATTCAAAGAAGACAGGTTAAGCGACGTAATAAGAGAAGCGAACGCTTTAAATATAACAATTAAAAATATTTATACTGAAGAAAATAATAAATATGTTAAATTTCAATGATTTATCTTGACAACAGTGCCACCACAGGAAAAAAACCCTATATGGTTAAAAAAGCAATTTTACAGGAACTTGAAGAAAGTGCCAATCCCGGCAGATCATCACATTTTTCAGGATTAAGAGCGCTTAATAAAATATACGAAGCGAGAGAACAATTATCTCGTCTTTTTAAAATCAATGAACCCGAAAACTTTATTTTAACACCTAACGCAACCTACGCTCTTAATTTTGCAATAAAAGGACTTTTAAAACCTTTTGACCATTGCATAACTACTACTATGGAACACAATTCTGTTATACGGCCCCTTAATTCTTTAAAAAATGTTGATATATCATATGTAAAAGGGGATACATCGGGCTATATTTCTCCTTCTCTTATAAGCGAAAAAATAAAAAGCAATACAAAACTGATTATTATAAATCATTCTTCAAATGTAAACGGCATAGTTCAGGATATTGAAAAAATTTCCGAACTTGTAAAGGCATATAACATTCCTATTCTTATTGATGCATCTCAGAGTGCAGGGATTATAGATACAGACTGGTCTTCTTTTTCAATGATTGCTTTTGCGGGACATAAAAGTCTTTACGGGCCACAAGGTACAGGAGGGCTTTATGTAAACTCAAAAATTAATCTTAATACTATAGTTGAGGGTGGAACAGGAAGCAATTCAAAAGATAAAAAAAACCCCGAAGAATATCCTGACCGTCTGGAAAGCGGAACTCTTAACACACCGGGTTTTTCGGGACTTACAGAAGGTATTAAATTTGTTTTAGAACATGGAATATCAAATATTAAAGAATATGAACATTATTTAATCTCACATCTTTTATCTTCCCTTTCAAATATGAAAAACATCACTCTATACTCGCCCTTTAATGTTGAAAAGTTAAGTAATTTAATATCTTTTAATATAAATGGTATGGAGAGTTCTTTAGTTGCTGATATTTTAAACAGAGAATATAATATTGCTGTCCGTCCAGGATATCACTGCGCATATATGGCACACGAAACTTTGGGAAGTTCCGAAACAGGCTCAGTGAGGGTTAGCGTTTCTTATTTTAACAAACTTTCGGAAATTAAATACCTTATAGACGCAATAAATAAAATATCAAAAAATAGAAGTTGAGATTACTCAACTTCTACAGCGTGCCGATAAACCTATCGTCACGCTGGCAGAGTTCGAAAAAGGATGGGATATTTTAGCAAAATGAATGCAGACAGTACTAAAGTACGGCAAGGCTCATTTTGTTAAAAAGCAAAGAATGGCAAGGGTTTCTCGATGATACTGATGTGACCCCAAAAAGTTAGACTTTTTATAGCGTAGTGGTTTTAGAGGCTGCTACGCTATTTTTATGCAACTAAGGCTTTAAGTCGATATTCAACCGGACTCATCCACCCAAGTTTTTCTTTA
>SVKJ01000041.1 GCA_015068525.1 Oscillospiraceae bacterium
GGTTAGAGCCTTAAAAAAACCATCATGTGGTAGGAGAATTGAACTAATCCACAGTATCTAAAACAGTATAGCATATATCCGTAAAAACGGATATTTAAACTATAATTATATAATACAAGGAGAATTTTTTATGGCTTTAATAAAATGTAACTTTTTTTCACAAACACTTGGCAAATGCAGTTCAATGTATGTTGTACTGCCTCAGAAAAGTACAGAAGGGCAAATCGGTGTTGATAATAAATGTCAAGATGAAAAATATAAAAGTTTACTGCTTCTTCATGGTCTTTCAGATGATGAAAGTATATGGTTAAGAAGAACATCAATAGAAAGATATGCCACTGAATACGGAATTGCCGTAATTATGCCTTGCGGAGAAAAAAGTTTCTATACCGATATGAAATATGGTGATCCTTTTTATACATATATCGCAAAGGAAGTACCAAAAATTGCAAGAGAATTTTTTAATATATCTGAAAAAAGGGAAGACTCCTTTGTTGCAGGGATATCCATGGGTGGATATGGCGCTTTAAAAATCGGATTAAGAGAAAATGATGCTTTTTCTTATGCTGCAGGTCTTTCCTCAGTTGCTGATATTGTTGAAAGAAGTAAACCAAAAGACGAAGAATACAGAGATTTTAAAGAAGTTCTTATTCCTGTTTTCGGAGAAGAAATGATTATTCCAAAAGAAGACGATTTATTTAAATTGTCAGAAATGAAAGTAAATTTAAAAGAACAACTACCTAAAATTTTAATGTTGTGCGGAACAGCTGATTTTATGTATCAGGATAACCTTAAACTAAAAGCACATCTTGAAAAGTTGCCGATTGATTACACCTACGAAGAAACTGAAGGTGAAGGGCATAACTGGGGATATTGGGATAATGCAATAAAGAGAGTCCTTGAGTGGTTACCATTATAATTTTTTATAAAAAAGTATTGACAAGTAAGAGTTTATATGGTAATATATTCAGGTAACAAGAAGAAGTTTTCCGCTTCTCACCTTAAAGCTTATATGTGTTTAAGGTTAAAAGAAATGATTTTTTTGACGAGCGGAATATTTCTGTTCGTCTTTTTTAATTTAAAAATGGAGGTGCTTTCCTATTAGTAGCAAGGAATTACAAATCAACGAATCTATAAAAAGAGCTGAAATCAGAGTTATAGATTCAGATGGTTCGCAACTTGGTATTATGTCATCAACAGAAGCTTTAGAAATCGCAAACAATAAAAATCTTGATCTGGTTATGATTGCTCCGCAAGCAGAACCACCTGTATGTCGTATTATGGATTACGGGAAATACAGATTTGAACAAGCGAAAAAAGAAAAGGAATCTAAGAAAAATCAAAAAGTTATCAGTATTAAAGAAGTAAGACTTTCAATGTCAATTGATACTCATGATTTTAACACCAAATTAAATCAGGCATTAAAGTTCTTAAAATCGGGTAACAAAGTTAAAGTATCTGTTAAATTCAGGGGCAGAGAAATGGCGCATACCGAACTTGGTGCAAAACTTTTAGAAAGATTTATGGAAGGTGCCAATGAATTCTCAGTTGTTGAAAAGCAACCTAAAATGGAAGGCAGAAATATGGCGATGTACTTAGCGCCTAAAGCATAAGTTAACAATTTTTAAAATTGCATAAATATATTTTAAAGTCGAGAGGAGCGAATGAAAATGGGAAAAATTAAAACTCATAGAGGTGCTGCAAAAAGATTTAGCTTAACAAAATCTGGAAAAGTTAAAAAAACCAGTGCTTACAGAAGACACATTTTAACAAAGAAAACAACTAAGAGAAAAAGAGCATTAAGAAAGATTTCTTATGCATGTCCTGCAAATGAGGCAGTAATTAAGAAATTAATTCCTTACAAATAAGATTGATAAAAGATAGGAGGTAAATTACAATGGCTAGAGTTAAAGGTGCTATGAACACCAGAAAAAGACATAAAAAGATTTTAAAATTAGCTAAAGGATATAGAGGCGCAAAAAGTAAATTATATAGAACTGCTAATCAGGCAGTTATGAAATCATTAGTTTATTCTTATATCGGAAGAAAACAAAAGAAGAGAGATTTCAGAAAATTATGGATTGCAAGAATAAATGCTGCTGCAAGAATGAATGGTATCAGTTATTCTAAATTTATGAATGGTCTTAAAAAAGCAAACATTACTCTTAATAGAAAAATGCTTGCAGAAATTGCTGTTTCTGACGAACAGGCTTTTAAAGCATTGGTAGAGAAGGCAAAAGCAAGCCTATAATATAAAGGGTTGTTAAAATTGTCTGGAACGTGCAAAAAGAATAATAGTTGGGATGCATAAGCATCCCATTTCTTTTTAAAGGTATAAATTTGATAAATCAAATTTATGGAATTTATTTTTGCACTTTGAACGAAAATGCTCTCTACCGTACAACGTACGCCTACGAGAACATTTTCGTCCAATCCAATCAATTTTCCCTAACCCTTGATTCATTTGGAAGGCATCGAGCCGTTCAAAACAAATGGTTGTTAAAATTGTCTGGAACGTGCAAAATAAAAAGATATTTGGGGTGAAAGACACTCCTTTTTTTATTAAAAAAAACGCAAAACATATTAAACAATGTTTTGCGTTTTTAACATTTTTATCAAAAATTATCTTTCTAAAATAAGTTTTGTAAGTTCAACAGGTTCAACGATTTTACCGTCTTTATAAACTCTCATATTACCTGATGCGATTTCGTCAATAAGAATAACTTCGTTATTGTTATAACCAAATTCAAACTTAATATCCCATAAATCAAGACCTATAGATTTCAAATCGTCAGCAACTATTTTTGTGATTTTTAAAGTTTGTTCTTTCATACTTTCAAACATTTCAGGTGTCATAACATTAAGAGCTGCAAGACCTTCTTTTGTAACAAGAGGATCGCCTAAAGCATCATTTTTAAATGTACATTCAACATATCCACCGTCTAAAACAGTACCGTCTTCAATATATTCTCCGTATCTTCTTATAAAACTTCCTGTAGCAACAAGTCTGCATATAACTTCTAATCCATGCCCAAAAACAGTTGCAGGAAGAACTTCCATGGTAGCATTATCAATATCTGCACCAACGTAATGAGTTTTGATGCCTGCTTTTTTCAAAAGTTCAAAATAGTGAATGGAAGTTTTAAGGTTTTCTTTTCCGATACCATCAATAGTAAGACCAACAGTATTTTCACCCGGATCAAAAACTCCGTCTTTACCTGTACAGTCATCTTTGAATTTCAGTAACACGTTACCGTTTTCCAAACTGTAAACATCTTTTGTTTTACCTGTGTAAATTTTTTTCATAAGTGGCACTCCCTCTATAAAATATAAATTATTAACAAAAATAATCACAAAATATATTCTATCATATTTTTTTTATTTTGCATATATTTTTTTTAAAAAAAATCAAATTTTTTTTAAAATTACCTGTATCTTCTTTTATATGTAGATCTTCTTCTTTTGGATCTTGTATTTATTCCTACAATTCCGCCTATGCCCGAAGCAATTATAATTGACAGAAAACTTTTAAAAAGCAGTATGTTAAATGAAAAACTAAAAGTTAATATTATGCTTAGTATGTATAATTCAACAAAGAATATAAA
Source organism: Oscillospiraceae bacterium (assembly GCA_015068525.1). NCBI lineage: Bacteria > Bacillati > Bacillota > Clostridia > Eubacteriales > Oscillospiraceae > Oscillospiraceae bacterium. The sequence continues at coordinate 3,606 of SVKJ01000041.1, forward strand.
TCCTGTTGCCATACCATTTAAAAGTCCATATTCATAAACATTCCTCGAAGTTAAAAAACCTGCAATAAGTGAGGTAATAACAGTTATTACCAAGGTTATAGTTCTTACAGCACTGTCAGGAATTATAGATAAAGCAGTAAGCAGTGAACATACAATAAATAAAACAAAAGTTAAAATCAAAGCAACAATACTGCTTATAATCGCTCTTCTTAAATCAATAATATTCATTTTCTAAACCCTCCTATAGAAAATATATTTATTTAGTATCCAATTTATACCCTTGCTTAAAATTTATTCTCTTCATTTTATCTTCAATCTCATTTAATATTTTTCTCCAGCTGTGTCCCCAGTTTTCAAAAACTGTTTCTTCTTCAGGTGCTCTGCCAAGAAGTCTTTGAACAGGGCAGTCAGGGTTGAGATATGAGAGGAATGTAATTACTTCATTTATAAATTCATCTTTGGTTTTAAGAGTTATTTCTCCATTTGTATACATATCGCAAAGCCGTGTGTTTTTTACGATGTATAAAGAATGGCATTTTACATTAGAAACTTTGCATTCATTTAAAAATAATGCAGAATTAATAACATCATCTAATGTGTCGCAAAACAGCCCCAAAATAATATGCGCACCAACTAAAAAACCATAACTTAATATTAATTCGGAGGATTTTTTGAAATCGGAAACGGTATGTCCTCTGTTTAAAATTTTAAGAGAATTGTCATTAGCTGTTTGCAAACCCATCTCAAACATAATTTCAATTCCGAATTCTTCCTTTATCATTTTTGCGTAATCAAGATGTTCTTTTTGTATACAGTCAGGGCGCGTTGAAATCGCAATTTCAACTATGTTTTTAAATCTTGTTACTTTTTTTAAATTTTCATAAAAAACTTTTGGAGGAAGATAAGTGTTGGTAAAATTTTGAAAGTAGGCAATAAATTTTTTTGCCTTATATTTACTTCCTATATATTCCATATTTTCTGTAATCTGAGTTTCGATAGGAACAGTGTTTTCTTTTGTTTCAAACCCTGCGCCGACAGAAGAACAAAAAATGCATCCGCCGACTCCCTTAGTGCCGTCACGGTTAGGGCAGGTAAGCGGTAAATTTATAGGCAGTTTATATACTTTTTCGTGATATTTTTCTTTAAGATAATCTGAATATTTATAATACATAATATCATTCTAAAAAATGCCATTTTAAAAATGGCATTTTCATATAATTACTCTTTTATTTCTTCTGTATCTTCTTTTACTTCTTCTAAAACTTCTTCAAACAGTTCTCCTGCTTCTTCTTTTGCATCTTCAATAATTTCTTCATATATATCTTCTTTGATTTCTTCAACACCATCATCGTATTCTTCGTAATATTCTACTTCGAATTCGTCATCTGCTTCTTTTTTGCCTGATTTTATAACAGCAGTAAGTATAGCGCTTGTAAGACATAAAAGACCTGAAATACAAACTATAAAGTGAACTTTAAGTTCTGCTACAGGTGCACCTTGTGAAAGGTAAGAAATAATTGTAGGGATAAGGTCAAATGTCTGCCATGAAACAGGAAGCATAGTAAGTATTAAAGATGTTGATTTAAACTTAACAGGAAGAAGAGAACCAACAATCGGTGAAAGTGCAAGAACAGAAACGAAAAACATACTTAAATAGAATGGAAGTATATTCATAAATGGAATAGGATTTCCCATTTCTTTATACTGTTCAAACATTTTAAACTGTTCAAAATAAGGCTGAAAAATATTTCCGATTGAAAAATAAATAAGTCCCAATCCACCAAGAATACCTAAAACCATCGCTATTATTTTCATAACAGGGTAGTTTTTTTCTTTGTTATCAGCGTATACATCAATTTCTTCATCAACCATATAATCAATATAGTTATTAGTGTCCATTTTTTTTACCGTCCTTTTATTATAAAATTTATTAAAACCTTTACAGTTTCATTCAAGATATATTTTAGCATTAATTAGTCTTTAATGCAACATTTTTTTTATATTTAATAGAATGTTTATAATTTTTTAATTGATTTTAATACATATATTATGTATAATTAAACTAAGATGGGAGGTTTTTTTATGACGATTTGTCCTCATTGCCAAAAGTCGAACGATTCTGACAATAGATTTTGCGGATATTGCGGAACGACTTTGTTGGCAAAAGATTTAGTTGTTGATGGTAAAAAAAATAGAAATCAACTGCGATTTTTAAATGATCTTTTTAAAAGTGTTTCACTTAATATAGTATATATTTTAGTATGTGTGATACTGTTGGGATTTGCAATAGGATTTTCCTTATATTTTTTAAGAGAATTTAATAATATGCTGTTTGGTTTTAACTATCATATAAATCAGATTTCAGTAAAGTTTTCATATATTTTAGAGGGTATGTCATTTAGTTATATTGCTCCGTCAGTTATTTATATACTTCGTACAATAAGTTTCTTTGTTTTGGGTGTGACATTAATTCTTGATATTCCTGTAATTATTTTCTATATTGTATTTGGTTGTTATGTTTTTTGTTATAGGAGAAAGAATAATATATATATGAAAAAGCCTGTTGCACTTACTAAACTTAAAATGATGATAACAAAATATTCGCTTGTGTTTAATATTATTGTTTTTTGTTTTTTAATTGTTTTACTTCTTTTGAAATTATACATAGGAGGAATATAAATGGAAGAAAATAAAGATATAGTTATAGTAAAACCTGCATCATATACCAAACAATGCAAATTTTGCGGGAACACTATAGAAGAAGATATGCAGTTTTGTACTTTTTGCGGAAAAAATCAAAATGAAGAAATAAGAAGAAAAAGAAGGATAAAAAGAAAGAAAAAGAATATTTCAAAGACTGCTTCTGTGATTTCATTTTTGATTTCATTTATTGTTTTAATATTTGCTGTTATAAGGATGTGTTTTTTTAATACTTTAAATGTAAGCCTGTTTGGAACAACTTATGAAAATATTATAATAAATCAGACTGTTACAATAGGGTCCCTTATAATAAGTATGATGTTTTTAAAACTTGGAATGTTTTTATATAAATTATAGGAAAAAAGGAGAATTATATGTACTATTTAGGAATTGATTTTGGTGGAACGAATATTGCAGCCGGTATTGTTGATGAAAAGGGGAATATTATAAAAAAAGATTCCACCCCAACTTTAAAAGAGCGAGATAGCGAAGAGATTATCAACGATATGATAAATGTTTCTTTGAAAGTTTTAAAAGATGCAAATCTTACAATATCTGATATAGAGGGTGTCGGAGTAGGGTGCCCCGGAATTGTTGACAATAAATGCGGCGTTATTAAGCATTTAAGCAATATAGGAATGACGAATTTTCCTTTAAGAGAAAGACTTTCCCAAGTGTTTAAAACCAGAATAAATATAGAAAATGACGCGAACGCTGCTGCACTTGGCGAGTATAAGAGGTATGGAGAAAATTCTAATAGTTTTATATTTGTTACTTTAGGAACAGGTATTGGCGGAGGTATTATAATAGATGGCAAGATATACAGCGGTTTTAATGGTGCAGGTGCTGAAATAGGGCATATGAAAATAGAAATAAACGGTATACCTTGCCCTTGCGGATGTGATGGGTGCTGGGAACAATATGCTTCAGTTACTGCGCTTATAAGAAACACGAAAGAGGCTATGGATAAAAATCCTCAGTCTATGATGCATAAATGGGTAAAAGAAAACGGAAAAGTATCAGGAAGAACTGCTTTCGAGTGTGCAAAAGCAGGCGATGAAACTGCAAAAGAGGTAGTTGATAATTATATTAAATATCTTGCTACAGGTCTTATTTCTATTATAAATGTATTCCAGCCTGAAAGAATTGTTATAGGGGGAGGAATTTCAAAAGAAGGAGATTATCTTCTAAACCCGATAAAGCAAATAGTTTATGATTGTAAATACAACAATTACGTTGAAAAAACAAAAATTGAAATTGCCAGACTGTTTAACGATGCAGGAATAATAGGTGCGGCACTTTCAGTAATGTAATCAATGTTAAAAAAAGGGGTTTTTTTATGAAAAAAAGGGTGTTTTTAGTATTATGCTTAATTTTCGTTATCTTAACAGGATGTACTAAAACTCCGAGTGAAGTTTTAGTACCGCCTGAAATTGAAAATGAACAAAAACTTCCGTCAAAATTTTCTTTGGATAGTCTGGAAATTTCGGCAGAGGAAATTATTGAAACTATACAGGTAGATTTTAATGACGGGGATACAAAAGTAAAATTAACCAATAGTGACGGGAAATACCTGGTTGTAAATTATAAAATAAAAAATAATGAGTCATTCGATATAGATATTGACCATTCGGCTGAAGTTGTAGTTGCCGATGTTAATGGTAAATTTCACTATGGAGAATACTACGAATATAAAACCGGTAAGGAAAATATAAAAGTAGGACCTAATGAAGAAAAGATGGTTTCATTTGTGTGTGATTTGGAAATAGAAGAAAAACCAGATGTTCTTATATTTAAATATAAGGGTAATGAACAAAAATTAGAAGTTGAGTAATCTCAACTTCTCAGACTGTCGAAAAAGTCGGTCTACCGCAAAAAAATTAAAAAATTTTTAGAATATTGATAAATAAAGATATTAATAATTCAAAGTGAAATGGCAAGGGTATGAACCGACCCCCAATTGTTAGACCAAAATTCTAACAATTGGGAGGTCGGTTTTTTATGGCAAAATATAGTTATGAATTTAAAATGGAAATTGTTCAAGCATACCTAAATGGCGAAGGAGGATATAT
>SVKJ01000042.1 GCA_015068525.1 Oscillospiraceae bacterium
ATACTTGGATTATTCTTGCACATATACGGAAACTCATCAATTACAATGATAGTCTTTTCTTTGCCTTCCATTTCGCCTATAAAAGCAAATGCTTTGTCCCAATCGGAGAAATAATCGGTATATGCTTTTACTTCCGGTTTCCATGAAAGAAGTGCATTGGAAAATTCTTTAAGTTGTTTTTCAGGTGTATATTCACGGCATGAATAAAAAACATGCGGCTTGTTTTTGCAGAATTCAGTTAATGTTTCTGTTTTACCAACTCTTCGTCTGCCATACAATACAACAAATTCAGCATTGGTGCTTTTATAACAGTTGTTTAAATATTTTAATTCATTTTCACGTCCTATAAACATATCAGTTTACCTCGCCGTAGCATTTAAATTAGTCTAATCACGATTTGACTAATCACATTTTAACATAGTTTGCCTTTAAAGTCAATAAATTATGTATATAAAAATCCGATTTTTAAAAAACTATGAATATTTTTTAAAAATATTGAAATATTTGATGCTTGATGATATAATGATTTTAACAAAGATGAAATCGGCTAAATTCACCTACGGTGAGCTAAATGTGTTGACGCACGCTAAATTACTTCGTAGCTAAATTGACCTTTGGTAAGCTATAAGGTGAATTTAATTTAGCTGTTTTTATAGAAACAATTAATTTAAAAATGGAGTGATAAATATGGACTTAGATATAATATGGAATTTTTTATTTGAACTGTTTGCTTCTTTGGGAACGAAAATTTTATCATCACTTATTGTTCTGATTATAGGGCTAAAAGTTATAAAATGGCTGAAAAAATGGCTTAAAACTTCAAGTCGATTAGATAAACTTGATGATGGGATAAGAACATTTTTATCAAGTTTTTCAAGTATTGCATTGTATATTGTTCTTTTTATAACGATTGCAATGATGATGGGAATTCCTACAACATCATTTATCACAGCACTTGCGTCCTGTGGTGTTGCAATAGGTCTTGCAATGCAGGGGTCTTTAAGCAATTTTGCAGGCGGAATAATGATTTTATTATTTAAACCTTTTAAAGTCGGGGATTACATTGATGTGGGAGGAAACGCAGGAACAGTTTCGGAAATAACTGTTGTTTACACTGTTATCACAACCCCTGATAATAAAGTCATAACAATCCCTAACGGAACTTTATCAAACTCAGTTATAGAAAATTACAGCGCTAAAGATTTAAGGCGTGTAGACTTAACTTTTGATACATCTTACACCTCTGATGTGGATAAAGTGAAAAATGTTTTGTCAGGAGTTGTTAACGCTCATAATCTTGTTTTAAAGGATCCTGAACCTTTTGTAAGATTATCTTCACATAATGAAAGTGCTCTTACTTATACAGTTCGTGTATGGTGTAAGGCTGAGGATTACTGGGCTGTTAATTTTGATTTGCTTGAACAGGTTAAAAAGAAATTTGATGAAGAAAATATTGAAATTCCTTTCCCACAGGTTGATGTTCACGTAAAAAATTAATTTTTAAAATAGGATTTTCATATACTTTAGATGTATTGGAAAATAGGCGCAAAAAGGGCAGTCCCTTTTTTAGTCCATCGGATAGGAGATGAGGTTTATGTTAGAAATTGTAATCTGGTCAGTTGCAGTAGTTGTTTTCTTAATTACTGAGGCTTTGACTTCTTCGCTTACAAGTATATGGTTTGCAGGAGGCGCTTTTTTCGCTCTTATTGCAAAAATTCTTGGCGCGGGGGCGTGGGCGCAAATAGTAGTATTCTTAACAGTTTCTATACTTTGTGTTATTTTTGTTAAAAAGTTTTATCATAAAAATGAAGAGGAGAATAAAAATCCTACAAACTCTGACAGGCTTATAGGTCAGAAAGTTCTGATTTTGGAAGATGTTGATAATTCCAAAAATCAGGGAACTGCTATAGTAAATGACGTTTCCTGGAAAGTAAAAAGTGAAAACGGAGAAGAAATTTTAAAAGGCTCAACCGCTACTGTTTTAAAAATTGAAGGTGTCAAACTTATTGTGAAAGGAGAATAAATATGGAATTTATCATTGTATTATTACTTGCAATTATTGTTGTGTTACTTGTCGGGAACGTTAAAATTGTTCCTCAGGCGTATGCTTATGTTATTGAAAGATTTGGTGGTTATTATACAACCTGGTCGGTAGGTCTTCATATAAAAGTGCCTTTTATTGACAGGATTTCAAAAAAAGTTAATTTGAAAGAAAGAGTTGTGGATTTTCCACCTCAGCCTGTTATCACAAAAGATAATGTTACAATGCAGATTGATACTGTTGTATACTTTCAGATTACCGACCCCAAACTTTACACTTATGGTGTTGAACAGCCTATGATGGCTATTGAAAACCTTACTGCAACAACCTTAAGAAACATAATCGGGGACTTGGAACTTGATGAAACATTAACATCAAGAGATACGGTTAATACTAAAATGCGTTCAATATTAGATGAAGCGACAGACCCTTGGGGAATTAAAATAAACAGGGTTGAACTTAAAAACATTATTCCGCCTAAAGAAATTCAGAATGCGATGGAAAAGCAAATGAAAGCAGAACGTGAAAGAAGAGAAGCAATTCTTATTGCAGAGGGGGAAAAGAAATCTGCAGTTTTGCGCGCAGAAGGGGAAAAGGAATCTGCAATCCTTCGTGCTGAGGCAGTTAAGCAAACTGCAATAAAAGAAGCGGAAGGTCAGGCAGAAGCAATTTTAGCAGTGCAGACCGCTATCGCAGAAGGTATTAAGAAAATAAACGAATCCAATCCGTCAGATGCTTATGTTGCGATAAAAGCACTTGAAAGTTTTGAAAAAATAGCAGACGGAAATGCTACAAAGATTATTATACCATCTAAAATTCAGGAACTGGCAGGACTTGCTACAAGCGTTAAAGAACTGATGAAAGACTAACTAGATATTAAAGTAAATGACTCCCTCTAAGTTATATAGCGACTTGGAGGGAGTAAATTTTTTATGAAATTTTAAATAAAGTACTTTTAATTTGAAAATATATATGTTAAAATGATATTTGTAAGATTATGCATTTATCAGGTAGATTACGGAGATGAATTACAAATGAATTTTAAAAAGTTTGCAAAAATTGTATCACTTGTTCTTGTTATGTGTATAGTGCTTCTTATGGGAGTGTATACAGCAAGAATGTTTGTATATAAAACTAATGACGGTAAAGATGCCGGTACAACCAAAATATCGGGAAGCAGAGTTAACATTCTTGTTATGGCTACCGATAAAGGCGGAATGCTTACTGATACTATTATGTTTGCATCTTTAAATAAGAAAACAAATAAACTTAATATTATGTCTGTTCCGAGAGATACAAGAGTGAAACTCGGAAACAGTTTTGGTAAGATAAACTCTGCTTACGGCATGGGCAAAGAAGGTAAAAGGCAGGAACTTTCTATAGAAAAAGTTACTGAACTTATAGGAATGCCTGTTAACTATTATGTTGTTATAAATCCAAAAGCGTTCAGGAATATAATTGATATTCTGGGCGGGGTTGAAATTGATGTTCCTCAAAGAATGTATTATGTTGACCCTACTCAGGACTTAGTTATCGACTTATATCCGGGAAAACAGGTTTTAAATGGTGCAAAAGCAGAGCAGTTCTGCCGTTTCCGTTCAGGGTATGCATCGGCGGACTTAGGAAGAATAGATGCTCAGCAAATGTTCATAAAAGAACTTTTCAAACAAAAATTAAATCCTAAGTATTTAGGAAAAATTGATGAAATTTATGATGAAATTATAGAAAACATAGATACCAATATTGAAATCGGCGATGTGTTTACTTTCCTTCCTGTTGTAAAAGCGATGACAGGGGACAGTATGAATACTTTCAGACTTCCGGGCGAATCTGCTACAATTTCCAATATATCATATTATATTTGTGACAGAGAGGAAACCGATAAACTTGTAAATGAAGTCTTTTTGGCTGACAAACTTCCTGAACCTACTGATAAGGAGTAAAACTATGTCAATATTTAAAGCGTATGATATAAGAGGAATCTATAATAAAGATTTTAATAAAGATACGGCATACAAAATCGGGTTTTTCTTAAATAAACTTTTTGATGCAAAAGAGATTGCAGTCTGCTTTGATATAAGAACATCATCTATAGAAATCTATGAAAACTTAAAGCAGGGGATTATCGATTCGGGCGCTTTTGTTCATAACTATGGTGTTACCACAACACCTATGAGTTATTACATAGCGAAAAACAAAGGTTATAAAACAACTGTTATGATAACTGCATCTCACAATCCGAAAGAATACAACGGTTTTAAAATTTCAGGTCCTGATGCTGTTCCTGTCGGTCAGGAAAGCGGGCTTTTAAAACTTAAAGAACTTGTAGAAAATGAAGAAATAAAACCGGCTGTAAACAAAGGAAACGAAATTATTAAAGATATTAAGGACGAGTATGTTTCCTTTATGAAAAAGAAACTTAAAAAAGTTTCTAACTTAAAGTTCAGCATAGACTGTTCTTCAGGTTCGGCAAGCCTGATTGCAAGAGATATATTCGGTAAGAATGCGAATATTATTTTAGGTGAGCCGGACGGGGAATTTACTCATCATTCCCCTAATCCTATAGAAGAATCTTCAAGGAAAATGATTACAGATGAAGTTATAAGCACTAAGTCGGATATCGGAATTATTTTTGACGGCGATGCAGACAGGGTTATGTTTATAGACAATAAGGGCAGATTTGTTTCTCCCGACCTTATTATAAATGTTCTGGCATTTGCTCTTCTTGATAAAGAAGGAGAAAAAGTTATATGCGATATCCGTTCTTCAAAATCCTGCAGTGATTATATTAAACTTTTAGGCTGCGAGCCTGTAATCTGGAAAGTAGGCCACGTTTTTGCTAAAGCCAAGTTAAGAGAAACGGGCGCACTTTTTGGTGGCGAACTTGCAGGGCATTATTATTTTAAAGAATTCGGAAATTGCGACAGCGGGATTTTAGCTGCAATTTATGTTTTGAATACAGTTTCTGAGTGGAAAAGAGATCATATTAATTTGGCAGATTTTATTGACGAATTTGCAAGTTGGCACTCTTCGGGAGAAATTAATTTTAAAATTGAAAACAAAAAAGAAGTAATTGAAAAAATAAAAGATGAATTCTTAAAAGAAAAATATATTAAATTCTATGATTTTGACGGTATAAGATTTGACTTTGATAACTGGTGGTTTAATATAAGAATGTCAAACACTGAGCCTTATTTAAGGCTTGTAGTTGAAGCAAATTCCAAGTCGCTTTTAGAAGAAAAAAAAGAATATATGACCAAAATGATAAAAGGAGATGTTTAAACATCTCCTCAGCGTGTCGATAAACCTATCGACACGCTGGCAGAGTTCGAAAAAGGATGGGATATTTTACCAAAATGAATGCAGACAGTACTAAAGTACGGCAAGGCTCATTTTGTTAAAAAGCAAAGAATGGCAAGGGTTTGAACCGACCCCCAATTGTTAGACCAAAATTCTAACAATTGGGAGGTCGGTTTTTTATGGCAAAATATAGTT
>SVKJ01000043.1 GCA_015068525.1 Oscillospiraceae bacterium
ACTGGATTGGAAGACTTGAACAGTTTAAAGCACAAACAAAAGAAACTGTTCCTGATTATGACTTAAGATATGCTAATCCGTTTGGTCCTAACCAGACTGTTGTTACTCTTGCTAAAACAGGTTACGCTGGTCCTCAGATTACAAATAATGAAAATGCTGAACTTTCACTTAAACTTTGTGACTATCTTCTTTCAGAAGGAGGAGCAGAACTTACTTCTTTAGGTATCGAAGGCGTTACATATAATCTTGACGATAAAGGCTTTGCAGAATATGTAACCTTTGAAGGCAAAGTTCCTTCAATTAACGATATTTCCGCAAAATTCGGTTTATATGTTGAAGGATTAACATTAAGAGGAGATAAGAGAAGTTGTTACTTTAATTATACCGAACTTGAACAGGAAGCGCAGGACTTAATGTTAAATAAAGAAAACGGTTTTGAACCTGTTGACCCTGCTTTGATTTACACACCGGAAGAAAAAGCAATCATTGATAAAGACTTAGCTGCTATCGAAAAAGCAACACAGGAATTTGTTACAAAATATATCTTAGCAGAAAAAGGAAGCAAAGATACAGGCGATGCCGCTTGGGATGCTTGGGTTAAAAAAGCAAGATCTTCCTTTAACATTGACGAACAGGAAAGAGTTGCAAACGAAATTTATAAAAGAATGTACAACTAAATCGATGTGTAATTCGTAATTGTAGGGGAGGGGTTCCATCCCCTCCCGAAAACACAAAATGATTATTAAATTTTTTTAATAATAAAAATTATAACAAAGAAAGGAAGTTTTTTTAAATGAAAAACTATGTAAAACCAATCGTAACAATCGAAACAGTTTTACCTTCCGAAAATTTATCAAACCTTTCAGGGTGGCTTGAAGGTGCAGGCATTGAATACAATGATGCAGGCATTACCACCTATGTAGTGGTTTCATAAAGGAGGTAGGAAAAATGAAAAGAATTTTATCTTTAATTCTTGTAGTGTCAATGTTTCTTTCAGTAACGGCTTTTGGTGCTATCACAACAACAGAAATATACACTGACACCGAAACAGGTTATACCTACATTTTCGGTAAATTCGAAGATAGCGATACTAATGTCGGCTTTGAAATTAATGGTAAAGAATACGACCTTAGGAAAGAGGATATTAACAATCCTGAAAAAACAGCATTTGAGGTTGCTAAAGAAAAAGGAAATATTTTTGGTATCGGTTTCTTAGATGCAACTCAAAAAGGTGCTGAAGAAAAGAAATTTACAGCAACTCCATTTACTTATAATGCTGAAAATGCAAAAAACACACAGGAAGCAATTACAGTTGACCTTCCTGAGTATGACAATCTTAAATTAAAAGACATTAAAGTAAATGGCGAAACTGTAGCTGCATTTTCTCCTTACAAATCTTACTATTATTATGAAACAAACGATGTTTCATCAATAACAAAAGAAGATATCGAAGCTACAGCTCAGGCAGCTTATGCTAATGTAACTGTTTCTGATGCAGGAAATAACAATTATGTTATAACAACAACTGCCCCAGATTCTGAAGAAGTAAAAACTGTTGAAATAAGAGTAAGAGAAAAAGGCGAACCTCAGAATCCGGAAGAACAAATTGCACCATTTAAAGGTTCTAAAACTGTAAGAATATATAAAGATTTATCAGAGAAATTTTCGCCTCTTACAGGCGACTCTGGTATTTATGACTGGAATGAGGTAAGAATAAAAGCGAGTGCAGGAAATGAAATTCCAAGCAACTCAACAGAGTATAGTGTTGTTCTTATTCAGTTTGATATAAGTAAGATTACAAATATTAACGACAGAGTGTTATTAGATATTCCTGTTAATAATGCTAATACAGCATCAAATCCTGACAGAATAGCTGAAATTGGGTTTATGGCTGTTGATACAGAACTTCCGATTTCATATCATCCTAGTACAAGCCCTTATTTTTCCGGAACGAAAACTACGGATGAATATCAAAAGTTTAACGATGAAATAGTTAACGGTGAGGTAGCTTCTACTACGAATTCTGATCTTACTCCTGAAATGATCAACAAAGAAATAGCAAACGCGTTTGAAATGTTAGATTATAAAAATATTGAAAATGATGTTGCGGGAAGAGTTGTAGTTGCTAATTCAGCAAAAGAAACAAAGACTGTTGATGTTACCGACTATATCAAGGCGAAGCTTGAAAAAGGTGATGAAACTGCCACATTTATGGTAAGAGCAATATTTAATCCTGAAATAAATTCAACCGGTTCGGAAGTTTGTATAAGACCATATTCAGCAAACGCTGCTTTGTCGTTTACAAAATTCGAAGGCGAAATTGCAGCATCTGATATTAAAGTTAACGGTGAAACAATTAAAGACTTTAATAAAGATACTTTAAACTACAGTGTAATTGTTAATAAAGATGCAGACATTCCTCAGGTTACAGCAACTGTTGCAGATACAGAAAATCTTACTATTAAAGTTACTCAGGCAACTGAGGTTCCGGGTGCTGCAACTGTTAAAGTAACATCCTATGACGGACAGTCAAAGACTTATACAATAAACTTTGATAATCCGTTTGAAAAAGGTGTATTTATATTCGACTCAGCTGCGTCTAAACGTGTTGAATTTGATTGGGGAGCTGCTTATAATAAGATATCAAATGTTAAGGATCTTGGAAATTCGAACTGGGTTAGAACTTATGGTAACTCAAGTGGATATGTTGTTCCAAGAGATGCTTTGTTGATTACATTTAACTCTACTACGCAAGGTTTAAATGAAGATGATAGAATTTATTTAAATCTTTATGTGAAAGGTTTTGACCCGTATGCGACAACACTTAATGGTGTTCCAGGTGGTAAAGTCAAAGTAATTTATACTCAGAGCAGTATAGATGTTAACAGTCAAGTTGATAAAACTAATTATACAGTTTCTTCAAATTATATAACATCTGAAATTACAGAATTTAAAATTGATGTAACTAATCTGGTTAAAAATGCACTTTTGAATACTAATGCAGTTGATGGAATTAAAACAATTCAGTTACTTATTGAAACAGATGAAGCTGATGCTAAAAAAACTACGACTGGAAAATATATTTATTCTGATGATACAGTTTCATACGAACACACAAATTTGGGAGGAATACTACAACTTGATACGTATTCTCCAACGATAACATATGCTGAATAATGCTCTGAAAATCTTAATTTATATTATATTTCGGAGGAGACTTAAAAGTCTCCTCCGCAAATTATCTTTGTTTTTAGAAAATATAAAAAAATATTTACACAAAGTGAATGTTTCTTTATATCTTTTAAATTTTGTGAAAAAAGCGAATATTAATAAACTCAAAGCAGGGGGCAATAAAAAATGAGAGTAATTAAAATTGACGATGAGAATTTACTAAAAGGGATTGAAACATTAAAAAATTATTATGAAATTCCTGACTTGGTAAACCTTTACATAGAAAAAGGGGAAAAACTTACAGTAAAATGGCAGGGGGAAGATGTATATATTACATATCCTGTAAATTCTGCACTTTTTCGTGCATTAAGCCTTATTTCACTCGACTTTAAAAAGGGAGAGAGAAATAATATAGAAGAAACCTTGTATTTTGACGAATGCGGTGTTATGCTTGATATGTCAAGAAACGGTGTTATGAAAGTTGAGGCTGTTAAAAAGTATGCGGATATGATGGCGCTTATGGGTCTTAATCAGTTATATCTTTATTTGGAAGATACTTATGAAATTGACGGATGCCCTTACTTTGGATATTTAAGAGGCAGATACACAAAAGAGGAATTAAGAGAAATTGATGAGTATTGCGACTTAATTGGCATTGAAGCAATCCCTCATATTCAGGCTTTAGGGCACATGGAACAATATATCAAATGGGACGAGGGTATGCAGTACCGCGACACAGAAAAAGTTCTTATTGCAGGAGAAGAAAGAACTTACGATTTTATAAAAAAAGCGATTACCTCAATTTCATCCTGCTTTAAAACAAAGAAAATCCATCTTGGAATGGACGAGGCGGGAAACTTGGGAAGCGGAAAATACTATGCTAAGCATGGACCGATTGACCGAAAAGAAATTCTTCTTGACCATTTAAAGAGAGTTGCAGATATAGCAGAAGAGTTGGGTCTTACGCCTATAATTTACGGGGATGTTATCTATGCAGTTGCAACGGGAAATCAGTATGCAGCGGCAGGGGAAACAAAAATTCCCGAAGATGTTAAGAAAAGACTTCCGAAAGACCTTGTTCTTACCTATTGGGAGTATTACGATTATGATTATGATTTATATAAAAATATGCTTGAATCATACCGCGACTTAACAGGAAAGGCTATTTTCTGGGGTGGAATCTGGACATGGTTTGGCCTTGCTCCCGATAATAAGATGACAATTGATACAACAAATCCTGCATTAAAAGCATGTAAGGATACAGGAATAAGAGCTGCAATCGGCAGCATCTGGGCAGATGATGGATGCGAATGTAATCATTTCTTCGGAATGCATGGTCTTATGTACTTTGCAGAACATATGTATAATTATGAAGTTGACGAAGTAAAATTTAAAGAAAGATTTGAATATATTACTAAAGCATCGTTTGATGCATTCACAGATATGTCATATTTCCATAATGATTTTGATAAGTTTGATGACTATGACTTCTATTGGGAAAGATTTTACGGAAAGCGTTTTGTTTTTGCTGACCTTCTTATCGGGCTTTTAGATGAAGATTTAAGAACAAAACCAATGTATGAGCATTATAAAAATTTAGAGAATAAGTTTAAAACATATATTGATACAAATAATCCTTGGAATGAAATGTATAAATACATTTTAAAACTTATTGAAATTGCAAGGAAGAAATGTTTTGTTCTGGAAAATCTTAAGATCGCTTACGATAACAAGAATAACGGCTTCTTGAAAGATTGTGTTTTTAAATATATTCCTGAACTTATTTCTGATTTTGAATCTTTAGAGGCAATTCATAAAAAGCAATGGATGTCAACTTACAAACCATTTGGATTTGAAGTTTTAGATATTCGATACGGCGGTGTTATACAAAGGTTAAAATCATCACTTGAAAGAATAAAAGCATATATTGACGGCGATATTGAGATAATTGAAGAACTTTCCGAAACAAGACTTTTACACCGTTGTGAGTGGACACAAAGAGATTTTCACGCAATTGTAACTGCTTGTAATGGGATATAGGAGGAAATATGTTATTTGCAAATTTACATAATCATTCAACTTTTTCAGACGGAGTATGGACGCCTGAACAGTTGGCTGACCTTGCGGTTAAACAAGGCCATAAAGCGATAGTTTTAACCGACCACGATACTGCACAGGGAACATATTTTATGAAAAAGGCGGCAAGACTTAGAGACCTTTATTGTCTTACAGGTACAGAGTTTGAGGGAGAAGGTTTTGGCACAGACTTTCATATTGTCGGATTTGATTATAATACCGAAGATAAAGAAATAAGAGAAATTCTTGATTATTTATCAAAAAAA
>SVKJ01000044.1 GCA_015068525.1 Oscillospiraceae bacterium
TGGTGGGAGAGGGTGGATTCGAACCACCGAAGGCGGAGCCAACAGATTTACAGTCTGCCCCCTTTGGCCACTCGGGAACTCTCCCTGGAGCTGGTGATGGGACTCGAACCCGCGACCTGCTGATTACAAATCAGCTGCTCTACCAATTGAGCTACACCAGCAAAATATTTTGGTAACAACATTTTAATTATAAAATATAATTACCGATTTGTCAACACCTTTTTTAAAAAAGATGGTCGAGGCGACAGGACTTGAACCTGCGGCATCTTGGTCCCAAACCAAGCACTCTACCAAACTGAGCTACGCCTCGATAAGTTGTTTTAGTCAACGCAAAATATATTATACATCTTTTAATTTGGTTTGTCAAGAAAAAAATTAAATTTTTTTCTTAAGTTTTTTATATCTTGTCTTGTAAACATATAAAAAATATGATAGAATAGTTTTATATTATTCATTAATGCTATAATACATTAAAGGTGATTAAATGGAATATAAAAATATTAAAGGCATAATTGTCAAGGAAGCTAAGTATAAAGAAAATGATAAGATTCTAACCATCGTTACCGATGCACTCGGAAAAGTAAATGTAATTGCAAAGGGTGTGGCAAAGCCAACATCTAAACTTAATGCACTTGCCCCTCTTGCTCTTATTGAATTTGACTTAAAATCAGTTTCTGATAATATGTATATTTCCACAGGTGCGTCTAAACTTATTGATTTTTATGATATTTCAAAAGACCTTGAAACTTATGCTTATGTTTCCTATATTCTTAATTTAGCAAACGATATGTTTTTATATGACGACACTTTTCCTGAACTGTTCAAACTGCTTATAAATACCATATATTTATATTATAAAGGCACTAAAAACAAGGAACTTTTAAAATGTGTTTTTGAACTCAGGGCGCTTATAATTTCAGGATATGCAATAAACATTGATGAATGTGCTTTTTGCGGAAAAGAAGAAGCAGAATATATAAACTTATACGAGGGTGAATGTTACTGTAAAACTTGCGGAAACTCCGATATGGGAAAAACTATATCGCCGTCTGTTCTTCTTTCTCTAAAACATATTACCTATTCAGACGAAAAGAAACTTTTTTCTTTTTCTCTTAACGGACCTTATATTAAAGAACTCAGTATAATCAGTACAAATTACATTAAAATTTGCATGGAAAAAGAGTATTCCAGCCTAAAATATTTAAGAAATATTCAGAAAGGATTAAAATAAAATGTTAAAAGAAGTAAAATATCAGAAAAAACCTCAGTTTATTACAATGTTAGAAAAAAAAGGTGGAATTAACTATAAAGTATATGAAAAAGACCATCTTACTATTCTTTCAGGTCAGGAACCGAAAGGGAAAAACAAATCTTTGATATATCATATAACGGTTAATTCCAAAAAAAGATATAAAGCATCAAAAGCAGAACTTTTGGAAATTGCAAAAGAAATTTTGCCAAAAGACACAAAATATAAAATTAAAAAAAGTTTCTTTATGAAAACTGTTTCACATATTTATGAGGTTCAATAAATTACATAATATAAGAACCTCACGAAAATCTAAAAGCCAAAGGCTTAAGATTTTCGGAGAACCTTGTTGTGTTAATTCACAATAAAAAGGCAAAATCGCTATATAGCATGATTTTGCCTTTATTTATTCATAATTTTATAAATTTTATATTTTAATCTAAATCATTTCCGGAAGTTCAAGTCCTGATTTAATCCCTGCTTCCTTACATTTTAAGAAAAATGCCATATTTACCGCAAGTTTTTTTACGATAGAAATTCCCTCTTCGTCCTTTAATACTTCGTCAGGAGATATTCCATAAACTACATTCCAGTATTTCGAAGATATCACAGGCATTTCGGCCAAAGTGAAATATTTGTTTAACTGGTCAACTGTTACAGTCGCCCCTGCTCTTCTTGCCACAGCAATCCCTGCTGCAGGTTTTAGATAATATGCTCCGCTTTTTTTAGAAGAATAGAAGAGTCTGTCCATAAACGAACTCAACTGCCCTCCCATTGCGGCATAATGAACAGGTGAGCCAAATATAAAAGCATCAAACTCCTTTGCTTTTTTGGCAAAAACATTTACACTGTCGTCCATAAAACATTTTCCCAGTTTGACACACGCTTTACATCCTAAACATCCGGATATGGGTTTTGCACCTATCCAGAATATTTCTGAAGAAATTCCTTCCTTTTCTAAAGTTTCACCCACAATATTTAAAACTGTATACGTTGAACCTTTTTCGTGTGGGCTTCCATTTACTAATGCAACTTTCATTTTTTAAAATCTTCCTTTCAATTTTTGTTCATAATTTGCTGTTTTATCAGAACGACACATAGGTCGTTCCCTACTTTTTTCGTTCCGGAGGTTTTTAGCATCCCCTTATATTTCATTTTCAGTTATTATTTTAAATCCATTATCAATGAGCATCTGACAAGCGATGCCATTACCTTCTTTCAATGTAGCAGAAAAACTACCGTCATATACCTGTCCAAGTCCGCAGGAAGGACTTTTGGCTTTTAGTATAATAAGTTCGGGCTTTTTATTTTTTGCAATTTCCAGTGCATATTTCCCACCTGATATAAAATTTTTTGTAACATTTTCCCCTTTTATATTAAACACCTTATCCCCTTTTATTTCACTTGGCGGGCGGGGTGTTGGAAGTCCGCCCATAACTTCCGGACAAATTTTTATGTATTCTTTATCTTTTAAAAATTCAAGAACTTTTTCATTTTTGTTATTATCGCCATTATATTTACAGTTCTCTCCGACTAAGCAGGCACTAACTAAAATCATACTGTTTCCCTCCCCATATTATATTATATTAAATATGTTAAAATGTCAAAGAAATATATAATTTCTTTACAAAACGAATAACTTATTGTATAATATAGTTAGCCGTCGGAGAATTATGTAAATATGCCTCTAACATTTAAAAACGCATTTAATTAACTCTCCAACAGCTAAAAAGTGAGGATTATATTATATGATTAAAATTCTTATTAATTTATTTATTAAAGACAGCGGAAATATTAAAAATACTAAGGTCAGAGAAAAATACTCCCTTTTATGCGGAATTTTAGGGATAATAAACAATCTGATTTTGTTTTTTATAAAGGCAATTATTGGTTATCTGTCGGGAAGTATGGCACTTTTTTCCGATGCTTTTAATAACTTTTCGGATATGGGAACCTCAATAGTTTCAATTATCGGCATAAAGTTAAGCAATCAGGATGCAGATAAGGAACATCCATTCGGGCATGGCCGTATAGAATATATCGCATCTTTAGTTATTTCCTTTATCATTATGCTTGTCGGATTTGAACTTTTAAAAGAATCTATAATAAAAATTATAAATCCCGTCAAGGTTTCTTTGTCCCTGCCGTTTGTTTTTATTCTTACTATATCTGTTATAGTAAAATTATGGATGTACTCTTACAATAAATTTATAGGAGAAAAAATAAACTCAAAGGTCCTTATGGCAGCATCAAAAGATTCTATAGGTGATGCAGTTGCAACTGCTCTTATAGTTTTAGTTTCTTTTTTGGGAAAATATTTAAGTTTCCCAATTGATGGATATTTAGGTGTTATAGTTTCATTAATTATAATGTATTCGGGCTTTGGGGTTTCTAAAGATACCATTAACTCTCTTTTAGGTGCATCTCCTGACAGCGAAACAGTTAAAGGGATTGAGGATATAATATTATCCCATAAAGATGTAAGGGGTATTCATGACCTTATAATCCATGATTATGGTCCGGGAAGAATTTTTGCATCTGTTCATGCAGAAGTTCCTGAAAATGTAAGTATAGTACAAATTCACGAAACGATTGATGATATTGAAAGTTTGATAGAGAAAAATTTGGGTGTTCACATTGTTATTCATATGGACCCTATTATAGAAAACAGTGGTCAGTTAAACCTGATAAACAAACTGATTTCTGACACCTTGTGTGAGATTGATGTTAATTTAACTTATCACGATTTAAGATTAACAAAAAAAGACGAGTGTACCAATATTGTTTTTGACCTTTGTATTCCTGTTTTTTACAAAGAATACCAAAGGAAAGATATTTTAGATAAAATAACTGAAGTTATAAGAAAGTGGGATGAAAATTATAACACGGTTATCAAAATAGATAATAAATATTAAAGGGGATTAAAACTATGTTTGGAAGAAGACCAGATGGGAAAGTAGATAAAAAAATTGACCCGATTGTCAGAGTAACATCTATGTTTATGCCTCAAAGATGTGATGCTCAGGTTATGATTAAGGAAGAACTTGATTACGAACCGGTATCTAAATACATCAAGAAAAAAAGAGCGGAAGGTATTAAGATATCTCTTATGAATGTTATAGTTGCCGCATTTGTTAAAACAGTACTTGAATACCCTGAGTTTAACCGTTTTATAATGAATAAAAAAATATATCAGAGGAATGAAATTTGTGTTTCACATGCAATGTTAAAAAATCAAATTGGAAATGAAATTAATGAAACAACGGTTAAATTATTCTTTGATGAAAATGATAATATTTTTACAGTTACTGAAAAAATGAATAAAGCAATAGAAGAAAACAGAGAGATAGAAAATGAAAACTTTACTGATAAACTTGCAAAGTTTTTCCTGGCAATACCTCTTCTTCCCGGTCTGGCAATAGGTTTTGTTAAACTTCTTGACAGATACGGACTTTTGCCAAAAATTATAATTAACGCAAGTCCTTTCCATACAAGTATGTTTATAACAAATATGGCATCAATAAGAATGAATTATGTATATCATCATATATATAATTTCGGAACAACAAGCGTATTTTTCTCAATGGGTCAGCA
>SVKJ01000045.1 GCA_015068525.1 Oscillospiraceae bacterium
ACTTTGACTCTGGTATGCGCAGGTTCAAGTCCTGCCAGCCCAGCCATATACGGGCCATTAGCTCAGTCGGCAGAGCACTTGACTTTTAATCAAGTTGTCCGGGGTTCGAATCTCCGATGGCTCACCAAATAAACAGACACCTTAATTTGAACTATGAATGTTCGAATAAAGATGTCTGTTTTTATTTTGAATAGCAAAATAAAGGCTTTGTTAGCATTTCCTGAAAAATATTAATGCTACACTAGAACCAATTTGTGTTAAAATATAAAATGTTTTGCAAAAAAAGTTTCTAAAGAACTACTCACTGTTCGATTGAAACTTTTTCTTTTTGGCTTGAATAGTGGTAATAATCAGATTCTGCCTTGTTAGGTGTACGATTACGCAAGTATGAATGTGGTCTTCTTTCGTTATAGAAAATTATATATTCTCCCAAAGATTTTCGCAAATGTTTTTCAGATCTATAATTTGTTCTATATAATTCTTCTTGCTTAAGTGACTTAAAAAAAGATTCACAAACTGAGTTGTCATATGGAACACCTTTTCTTGAAAATGATTGTTGTATGCCAAATGAGATTAGGCAATCTCTAAAAGCCTTTGCGGTATAGTTTCTTCCTTGATCAGTATGAAATAATAATTTTGACGTATCAGGATCCCTTTCTTCGTATGCATTGATTAGGCAAGTTTTGGTTAACCATGTGGAATTTCTTTTAGAGATAGTATAGGAAATGATTTTTCTTGCGTACAGATCCAAAACAACGCAAATAAAATATCTTTTGCCATTCAGAACAAAATATGTAACATCACTTACCCATACTTCATTAGGAGAACCAGGTTTAAATTGTTGTTTAAGTATATTTTCTTTGCGCTCTTTATTTTGAAGATATATTGTTTTGGAACTTGATTTTATACTAAACCAACCGTTTGCGTGCATTATCTTAGCAACCGTTTTCTCTGTTGTTTTGTAGCCTCTGTCATTCATAATCGCGGTTATTTTGCCGGCACCAAAGATTTGCTTGCTTTCGTTATATATTTCCTCTACGACTGGGGTTAATTCTTTTATTCTTTGAGCTGCTAATGTGTTTCCGTTTTTATTTCTGAATATATGATTGTAATAGCTTCCTTTTGGAACATTAAGAGCATCGCATAATGTGGTTATACTGTATACGGTGGAAAGCTCTTTAATGACTTCAAACCTTTGTCTTAAAGGTGCATCAACAGTACATCCGCAGATTTTGAGAATTTGAATTATATTTTCAAGTTTTTCGCAATGCATTTTCAACTTATTGTAATCGCCCTTGTTTAATGACTTAATGTTGTTGCTTGAATTACACTCGTTAACCCACTTGTACAATGTACTTCTTGCAATTCCGGTAGAATTGTGAATGGAAGTGATAGAAAAGCCGCTTTCGTATTGCTTAATAATTTTCTCCTTATCTTGCTTTGAATATGATTTGTTCATAGAAAAGAAACCTCCTTTAAAGTTAAAATGGTTTCTATTGTATCATAAAATATCAAAACAAGCAAAAAACTTGCTAATTTTGGAGAAATATGGTATAATAAATAAAAACTTCAATTGTAAAAGGAGGCAACCTCATGGAAAAATCTTACAAGCTAGGCTTAATCTTTGACAATCTTGCCGATGAATTAAATATAACAGAAGAAATGTTAAAAAAAGCAGAAACTGCTTATGATTCTTTAGGGGATTATTTAAAATCAAAAAATGATGAATGGGATGTAGTGGTTTATCCTCAAGGTTCTTTTGAGTTAGGAACTGTGGTAAAACCAGTGAATCCTAAAGAACAGTATGATGTTGATTTAGTTGTGTTAATTAAAAGCCCTGTTTTTAGTGCTAAAGAAATTCGTGCGGAGGTAAAGGAACTTTTAACTGCATATGGTCGATATGAAGGAATGATCGAAGATAAGAAACCGTGTATTAGAATTCGATATTCGGATTCCTCACAATTTCATATGGATATAGCATGTGCTAAAAATTGTGCCACACATGATGATACTATAGAAATTGCACGTCATGACGGAACAGGGTTATACTATTACGATATAAGCAATCCTCAAGGGTATATTGATTGGTTTAAAAAAGCTATGCAATACGAAACTATTTTAAAAGAACATGTTGTAATGCATAGTGCTCAAACAACAGTTGAGGATTTGCGACTCTCAAGGATGAGAAATCCTCTGCAAAAGGCAATACAAATTTTGAAGAGACATAGAGATATATATTTCACCAACAAGCCTAATTCTGATAAAAGACCTGCATCAATAATTATAACTACTTTATGTGCAATGGCGTATGAAGATACATTTGGGTTATATGAAAAAAACAATGTGTATTTAACAATTTTAAATATGTTGGAGCAGTTTCCTAAATATTTAGAGAAGAATTTAGATGGAGAGTATTGGTTAAATAATCCATCCAATACTAGTGAAAACTTCTTGAATAAGTGGAATGATGATCAGACTCTTGTTTCTGCGTTTAATGAGTGGATTATAAAAGCAAAAAAAGATATCGTTATAAATCCAGAAGAATTTATTGAGAGTGATCAGCAAAATTTGAAAAAGTCATTGTCAGAGTCGTTTGGTCAAGAAATTGCTGAAAATACATTAGTGAATTTTGGTAAGAGAATAGGGGAAATGGCAGATGCAGGAGAATTATTGTTTGAAAAAGATGGTGGAAATATAACGGCAGATAAAACAAGAGGAACTGAGTATAATAGACACACATATTTTGGCGGTACATATGAAAGATAAAGCATTAGTATATATGTTCAGAGATATTTCGCAACTTATGGCACTTGGGTGTAAAGTTGTTTCTAGAACTAGGAACACCTTTGGTGCCGAACTTATAGTGAGAGATGGTAAATACAAATTGCGAATAGACTATACAAAAGGGAGAAAACCAAAAGTATTTGTAATAAGCCCTGAAATAGATATGAGAAATAGTGTGGAAATACACACTTTTGGCGCAAAATATCATAACGACTATAAGAGAAAAATACCTGAACTCTGTTTAACATATTATGAAGAAGATAAGTGGGATAAGTCTATGCCTATTATTAAAACTTTTGTGCCTTGGGCTGTAGAATGGACAGAGTTTTATGAACTTTGGTTGCTAACAGGCAAATGGTTTGGTAAGGGAGTACATCCACAGAGGGAGAAAATAGATGATTAAAAAAATATTAATAGCAATTAGCATATTTATAATTAACATTATATTGGTTGTTGGGGTGATCTTTGGAGAAATAAATCAAGTTGCGGGACTAGCTAGTATTAGCGGAATTTTTTTAGGATTTGCTATCCCTGATGCATTACACAAAATTCAGGATTGTACAGATACCTCGAATTGGAAGGTTTCTCTTCGCAAACTTCTAAGGGGTAAGCTTATCTCAAAGCAATCTTTAATTCGAATCTCTTTTGCATATTTATATAGAATACAGATTGACGGTAAATATCTTCTAGTTAAAAATGCAAGAGGAACGCAAAAGTTTCAGCCTGTTGGTGGAGCATATAAATATAACGAAACAGAAAAAGACCATATTTCTAAAAATTTTTGTGTTGTTGACGATAACAAAATACCAATTGATAAATGCTCTAAACAAGATTATAGAATGTATGTATATGCAAAAAACTTAAAAAAATTTGTAAGGAGATTTAATAAGACACAAGATCGTGAAACTGTTAAAAATTTGAGTAGAGAGTTTCAGGAGGAAATGATCAAAACTGGTATTGTTGATTTTGATCATATTGAATATAGGTATTGTGGCAGGCATTTCACAGATGTGCAATATAGTAGATTTTTTGATTGTTATGAATTGCTATTAGCAGATATTATTGAGCTTATCCCAAACAACGAACAGGAAATAAAATTGAGAGAATTAATGGACGCTGATACCGATAAGTATATTTTTGCAACTGATAAGCAGATCAGCACCTGTGGAGTTGAGGAAAATAGCACTAATATGTTAGAGAAAATATCAGATCACACTATCAAAATATTGCAAAAAACTGAAGACCAGTTAATGGTAAAAAAGAAAGAAAAGAGAAAATATAAAATCATATTTTAATAAAATGTGATACATTACGAAAAAAAGAGGCATCTAAACATTTGCCTTTTCCCCAAAAAGCACTTCTTCGGAAGTGCTTTTTTCAATTAAATCCGTCTGCGACTGAATAAATCTGCTGTGCAGATGAAATCACTTCGTGATGAAATCTTGCATCTTTATTGTTCTGCTTTGCCAGTTAAAAACCGCTTAACCAATAGGGTTAGGCGGTTTTTACTTTCCTTTCAAGAACGGTTAAATTATCAACTTTCTAACCATTTTTTAACCAAAGAAGCGGTCCGAATTCTGGTGTTAAGAGCAT
>SVKJ01000046.1 GCA_015068525.1 Oscillospiraceae bacterium
CTTAATTATCCACTATGATTTTCAGACCAGCACTGACGTGGTGGTCTTATTTTGACACCTAATTTTTTAACCTATATAAGGTTTTCAAAGGTTTTTCAATTTATCCTTGACTTTTTATTTGCAGGCTGCATTGGAAATTAACTGTGATGCAGTATCAAGTTTTACAAGTTGTTTATTGGCATCTACTAAAAGTTTTACACTCTCTTCATCCATTTCAATTTCCGGCATAGGTGGTAATGGATTTGGTTTAAAAGATTGATAAGTAGCCTCTCCTGTTAAATTGTCAACATATATTCCTGCTCGATTCATATAATTCTCCTTGTTTTGCGAAGCAAAATGCCTGCCTGATTATGCAGGCAGAGAATTTTTCACCTCTTTTTGAAATAACTACATTCATCATACCTCTTTTATTTCAAAAAGTCATTAGGTTTTTGAAATAAAAGTGCTTGTTTTTGTGTTTTGTTTCAAAAAGTCTTTTTAGCAAACGTTATTTCTTACGTCTGCTACCTTTCTCAATGCTCCAGCATCTCCTCAATAAAATTTGAATGTATCAAGTAAGAAACAAAAATAATAGCCATTACAGAGAACACCATCTCCATAATGGCTATATGTATGACTAATATCTTATGTTTTATTTACCAAGCCACCCAATACCACATTCTATGTAACTTTTTATAATACTTTTCTTGATTTTCCATTTGTGACTTATAACCCTTCCATACGAGAATGCAGTTCTTGTATAAGAGTCTAATTCCATTTTGTCATTATAATCAAAATCAAATGTTTCGACACTTTCAGGATTCATTCTTTCTATTGATGGATCTAGAATTAAACCAATCTTTACATATAGCTCATCATCGTATGATTTCAATTCACGATCAATATCTAAACTGAATATTGATTCAGCCTTAATAATACTGTCGTTATCATAAGTATAAAATATACTATCAAGCTTTCGCTTTGATTCACCATCCATCGAAAAACGGTCAAACTCGATTGGACGACCTTTTTCATCAAAATGCTCAACGGTTAACCCACACAACTTTTTGTCACTGCAATGGAACAATGCACCTATAAGGAAATTTTCCTTTTTTATAAAAAATTTCTCATATACAACGTTATCTTTATCGCCATAAAACTTTGAATAAACAGGGGTATTATCAGCCATATGATGTACTGACACATACTTTTTGGTTAAGGGTTCTTTTTTTAGTAACTTTCTCGGAATAATCGTATTATCATTCAGCTCTGTTATATAATCGGTACAAAAAGGTTCTATCCAGCCCTTAGACCAAATAATTTTATCAGTACTTTCAATATTAACACCTTTTTTCACCTTCGGATATTCAGAATACTCGGCGACCAGTTTTGTAATTTCGCCTACAATTTCTTCCATTTTCTTTTTACTATAAATCATTTTTCCTCCTAAAAACACTATACAAGATTTAAACTATAAGAATATTATCAATATATAATCTATAAACTTCAAGTATTCTTCATTAATTATATCATACACCATAATACAAGTCATTAAAAAAGAAGTCCAACCGGCCTTCTTAATTTCCATGATTTAACATAGATTCGAGGAATATCCCATACCCTCTCGTCGGATCATTTACTAAAACATGCGTCACAGCCCCCACAATCTTCCCATCCCGAATAATAGGACTACCGCTCACGAATGTGTCAAGTAGGGAACAACAAATTTCGACAATATGTTATATCATCCATATAATGTTTTTAATCCGAAAGAGTTTTCATTGTTCATAAAATGCAAACATAGATTCATATAACTCTCGACATTGTTTTTCATCCCCATAGGATAAACAATCGTCAGCATAAGATAAAATATGAAACGGTTCTTCCATTTCGTCAATTGCAGAAGGAAGTCTATTCCATAATTCATACATTTTCTTTCCGAACTCTGATATTTCAACAGATAAATATATATCTTTTAGTTCCTTCATCAAACACTTTCCAAACAGTTCACAATCCAATGCATATTCATTCATTATTGAATGAATATGTAACAAAGCATCTTTATATTTTCTACCATATAAATCTAAAAGCATTTCATCTGTTGGCTTCCATTCCAAAAGTCGTTCCAATGTATGCTCATATTTGTCATATTTTTCAAATCCTACACCACATAGAATTGCATACACAAATAGTTCTTCCATAAAATACTCTCCACAAAATTTTATATAATCACAAATTCAACTATAGACTTCAATTTTTGTCTAAAACTTGTTTTAACTTATAAATCTTTTAACAAAAACATTGTCATATATATCGGTAGGTACTTTAATGTCCCTTCCTTTCCCACATCTTTTTGTGACAAAAGATATCGTTCTCCCACATACTGAGAATATTTTTTCTCAAAAGCATCGATTGACTTATGATTCTTTACCGCTGAGGATTTTACTTCAATCGGGATAATCTTATTCTTTGATGTAATAAGAAAATCAATCTCAAAAGAATGTGTGCTTCCTTCTTTTCTCCATGTATGGTAGTACAATTCCCTGCCACTTACTTTTATAGTCTGTGCGACCACATTCTCATACAAATACCCCAAGTCTGCCGGTATACTATCACTCAAAAGTTTTTGATAAATATCAGCGATTCCATTCTGCGAGTCATTAAATAACCTTGTTGTAAACAACCCTATATCTGATAAATATAATTTAAAGCAAGCACTATCCTTCGTCTGTGAAAGTGAAACGCTTGGATTTAATACATTATAGCAAGGCAATACAAGTCCTGACTCGATTAGTTCAAAAAGACGTTCTTCGTCTTTCCTTGTTTTCTGCTTCCCGGTCGCAGCAGTTATCACATAATGCTTTTTCTTTGACGCAAGCTGACTGGGAACCGATTTATACATATCCGTTATTCTTCCCGAATCATCAATCTTTTTCAAATCATCATAATATAATTCCAATATTTCGCGTTTTACTTTATCTACCGCTTCAAAATTGTTTGTTGCAATATATCGCTCTACTGCCTGTGGCATTCCGCCTACTGCCATATAGACACGAAAATCCTTCATTGCATTTCGATTTGCTGCATTTCCCAGCTCAATGTTACTTTTATATGCCATGGATAAAACATTTGGATTTGCTCCGACAGCCCACATAAATTCTTCATAATCCATAGGATATACATGTATCTTATGTTCTTCAGATGGAATTAAAATGTCTTTTACATTTTTCTTTATCGAAATCAATGAACCGGTTTCAATGTAATCATATCTTCCATCCTTCACAAGATGCTTTATTGCTTGCCGAGCTTTTGGAAACAGTTGAATTTCATCAAAAATAATTACGGATTTCCGTTCAATAAGTTCAACGCCAGAATACAACTGTAATCTTAAAAAGAAACGGTCAAGTTTTGATATATCATCAAATACATCTAACAGTTCCTTACTCACATTCGAAAAATCAATTAGTATATAAGACTCATATTCATTACGCGCAAATTCTTCAGCAATCGTTGTCTTACCTACACGCCTTGCCCCTTCAAGCAGACATGCGTATTTACCATCCCATTCTTTTTTCCATTTCAAAAGTTCTTCATATGCTTTTCTCTTAAACATTATTTTCACCTTCTAAATAATTTATAATTCTATTTGAGATAAGTTTCTTTCTTTATTTTAGCAAGAATGTATCATTATTTCAATATCCGTCACAAAATAAATTATAGTTATTTCAATATGTTTTCGACAAAATAATATCTTTTTTTCAATTTTTGCTCTTAATGTGCATGTTATATAACTCCTTCAAATAATTCTTCCTCTCCTGATATGTCCTATATTCCATTACATAAATTTCATCCACACCATTTCTTAATACCGGAATAATGTACCCTGTCTGCCCTTCACAAATACAAAATCCTCCTAATATAATATATTTAGATATAAATAAAGCAGACAAATGTGTTTGTATCTGTCTGCTTTCAATCTATTATTTAGTTATCATACTCCAGCATGTTTTCTATAAAAATCTGAATGTGTCAAGCAAGGAAGAAAAAATAATAGTCATTACAAGGAAATCAATCTTTGTAATGACTATATATGTTTTTATTATCTATCTACTCTCGGTCAGATATGATCTTTTCTAATT
>SVKJ01000047.1 GCA_015068525.1 Oscillospiraceae bacterium
TTGATGCGAATGCACCCTGCATTGCATAATCGTTTGTTTTAACAGTACTGTATATTCCGTCTATTATATCAGGAACATTATCATTTCCTGCAAGAAGAATTGTAACTTTTTCACTGCAAATAGAGGCAGGATATAGTTGAATATCCAAATCAAGCCCTGTTCTTCTTTCCAGTTCTTTAACAATAACCGAATTATTAGGATCGACACCTACTACCTCTGTTCCGCCTGTTATTGTTATCTTTGTTCCTTTGGTGTCGAGAGGAAGTTTTAAGTCACCATAATCTCCGATTATTTTTGGGTCAAGTTCCGCTTTTGTTGCTACATCAATTCCACTCGAAGTATGATGATTACCGCATCCGGAAAGCATACAAAGAATTAACGCTACAATTAAACATAAAACTCTTTTTTTCATTTTCATCTCTCCTTTTTTAATATAAATCTTTTCTTTTTTCAGTTTTGTAAACATTTGCTCCGTATCCCCACGGAAAAGATAAATAACGCAATCGCTTGTGAGCATCCAAATCAACAGGAACAGATACATAACCCTTTTCTTCATTCTCTACTGCTCCTATTATTTCGCCATACTGGTCAACAATAAAACTCGCCTGAGGATTATTGTCTTCACATCCTGATACTACGACAAAAACACCATTTTCGTACGCTCTTGCTCTTGATAAACACTCAGGATTTCCTGCAGTTAACACAAATATAATTTCCGCACCTTTTTCGCAAAGTTTCCTTGCCATTTCAGGATACCATTGATCCCAGCATATCATCAGTCCCACTCTGCCAAACTTTAGGTCGAAAACAGGAATATCATCTCCCGGTGTCATCTCTGATAAAATTTCACTATATGTAAAATGGGTTTTTCTGTATTTTCCTGCAATCTTACCGTCAGGGGAAATAATGTATGCTGTATTATACATTCTGTCATCTTCTTTTTCATGAACCCCGAATATAATATACATCTTATGTTCTTTTGCTTTTTCTTTAATAAGTTTTAAAATATCGGAATTCTCATCAACCGACTTTTTATTAAAAGGTAAAAGGACCCCTCTGTCATAAGTAGTTTCCGTAAAACATAATATATCTGGAGAATTTTCGTCTTTTGAAGCATTTTCGATTATTTTTAAGATATGAGGAATATTATCTTCACAATTTTTATACCATTTTCTCTCAAAATATGATGTTGCAACATTTATAATTCTATGAGTTTCTTTTTTGGTGATTTTGATTTGCGGAGTAAAAAACAAGCATTCTCCTCTTCCGTAACTTGAAAAAACAAGCGTAAGTCTTAGATGAGTACATTTATCAAGTATTTCTATTGATATTTCCAAGCCCCCTGATTTATTTTCAGTTAAATAATCTGAAGCAATGTCAAATCCTTCATCATTTACCTGATGAATTACAGCTAACACCTTGGAATTTTTGCTTTTTAATTTATAGTTAACTGAAATTGTATATTTTTTATCAGTATCAGTTATATCTAATATGCCTTCCCATCTGCCGCCTGAATAAATTTTATCTTTTAGTACAATTTTCATACCTTGTTTTACTTTTTTAGAGATAGCGGATATTCTGCTGTTATTATGACTTGTAAATTCCCAATTTCCAAAATTTCCTGTCATTATTTTTGCAACCCTTCCTTAATATAATCTCTTGGACAGCATTTCATTATTTTCAAGAAATTTTCATTAAATGCGCGAATACTTCCAAACCCACACATAATAGATATTTCACTTAATTTTAAATCTGTTATTCCCATAAGTTCACAGGCTTTTTTTACCCGCACTGTATTAAGATATTTTTTAAAAGTCATTCCCGAAAATTCTGCAAACAGTTTAGAGATATAACCGGGTGTATAATTTAAAAGAGTTGCAATATCTTCGAGTTTTAAATCATTTGTGTAATTATCGTCTATATATTTAAAAACTTTTTGAAAACGTTCGAAATGTGCATTTTTTTCCTGAATTTTTTTTGCATCGTCTTTAAAATAGCGTGAGAGTATTGCCCATAGTTTAATCAGTTCAGCCTGAGTTATGATTTCGCTGTTTGGCTGAGTGCTTAAAATTTCAATGGCAATATTATCAAATATTATATTTAAGTTATCAAAAACCCCGCATTTCTTTTGCTTTTGCGATGTTATATGATGCTTTAAAACATCACATTTATTAAAAAATTTATGCAAAAATTTTGCACCAAATAAAATAACATCAACATGGCAATCATCTCTCAAGGGAATTAATGAGTGAATATTACCGCTTCCAAAAACAAGAATATCTCCATCTTTTGCATGAAATACATTCTTGTCACAACGCACTTCGTACTCACCATGTATAATATGTATAATTTCTATTTCTCTTTGCCAGTGAAGGTGTGTTATATTCTCCTTGGTATGTTCTATTCTTGTAAACTTATACTCAATTCTGTTATCATCAATTCTGACCTTCATATTCAAACCTCCTGCTTTTTTACTATTATTATAACAAAATATAAACATTTTGTAATTTCCTTATATTTACATTTTAATAGTAAAAAACACGTTTATAATATAATGAAGAATTGGTACACCACTTCATCTTATTAACTCAATTTTATCAAAAACTTTTATCAACTTAAAGAATATATATACAAACATATAGCGTGTTTTGGCAATATTTTTTTATAAAATATGTGTTTTTCTTATTTAAAGTGGCATATTTTTCATTTTTTCAGCCAATAAACATAAAAGGTTTTACTTAAAAACGCACATCAAAAAGACAGCCTCCAAATAAGTGGAAATTCACTCATTTAGAGGCTGTCTTTTTGATGTGGGTGTCTTAAATTATATTCATTATTTTTTCAACTATAAATACTACCAAACACGAACTTAGTGCAACGGTTAACATACTTTTATTCTTAAAAGCAAGAAACACTGCAGTTATTCCACCAAAAAGCGCAGATATAAAATTACCTGTTGAATAAAAAATTTCGGGAAAAGTCATAGCGGCTAAAACTGCGTATGGAATATAAGAAAAAAAGGAATTTATAAAATTACTTTCTATTTCCTTTTTAAAGAATGTAAGTGGTAACATTCTTATTAAATATGTAACAATTGACATCACAAAAATACAAATTAAAATTCTCTGATAATTCATTTTCTTATAGGGAAAAAATATGCACAAACTGCTGATGAAACAATTGATGCAATTATTATTACCCATCCTCCTGACAGTAAATTTAAAAATGGAGTGTACTTAAATATACAACTTATAAGGACTGAAATTCCTATTGCATAAAAGTAAGGTTTGTGTTTTTTAGCGGGCGGAATTATGATTGCTATAAACATTCCATAAATAGCAATAGACAAAGCAGTCCTCACAGAAAGAGGAAGAATCATACTTGCCGCTCCCCCTAAAAAAGTGCCCGAAGTCCATCCAATTATCGGCAATATAATAAGACCTGAAAAATAATCAAATGTAATCTTTTCTTCCCTCTGGCAAATTACTGCAAAAACCTCATCGGTAATTCCGAAAGAACAAATCATTCTCTTTATTCCTGACATACTCATATCAACCTTTTGAGATATGATAAATGACATAAGAAAATATCTTAAATTTATTATAAGAGTAGTTACAGTAAGTTCAATTAAACTACCACCGAGCGTGATAACATCAAGTCCTGCGAACTGCCCTGCACTTGTTAAATTAGTTAAGGAAATTAAAACGGCACTAAAAACTGAAAGTCCCCTTTCAGTCGCTAAAAGCCCAAAAGCAAAAGAAACTGAAATATATGCAAGAGCAATAGGCAGACCGTCTTTTAAACCATTTATAAATTTATTTTTCAATTAAATCACCATTTAAGATTATATAATAAAATTGATATGTTTTCAATAGTTTTTCATCATCTATACGTTATTTTAATTTTTACATTGCGGGAGGGTGTGGAAACCCTCCCCTAGAAACTTGTCAAGTATTTCGGACAAATAAAAGAGTGAATTTTTACATCCATACAGAATTAGGTGTCTTGTAACCTATTCCCGAATGTAATCGCTCTGAATTGTAATACAAATATATGTAACTTAATA
>SVKJ01000048.1 GCA_015068525.1 Oscillospiraceae bacterium
CTATAAATTTGCTCCAACCGTATCTTTTGTTAAGCTCAAACATTGTCTTGATATATACATATGTTTTACCTGTACCTGTTTCCATTTCAATATCAAGACTGCATCTTCCCAAATCTTTAATAAGAGAAGAAGATAATTTAATATTATTCTGCGACTGCAAATCGTGAATGTTTTTTAATAATTGTTCGTCTGAAAGTTCAACAACTTCGTTTTTGTATCCGGTGTCATCAAGTATATCTAAGTTTTCACCAAATTCATCCTCAAAGGCAAGAGTAAGTTGTGTCTGCTGTCCCTTTAATTTGCCTTTGTCACGGATGTAACTGATTTTGTCGTGGTAGCCTTGTCCGTTAAACACTTTAACAACAGCATCAACAGCTTCAGTTTGGTATTCTTGTATTTTAAAATTAAATTTCATTATAACACCTCTTTTGGTGGTTGTAATTCTTTTAATGCAACCTCAAGATTGCCACCTGCATCATAGTTCTGCTTTTTATAAAAATCACTTAAAGATTTATGATACCATATCACAGAGCATACACAGTTTGAATCGCTTTCCAATCGTTTTAACAATTCAGATGCTATACCTTTGTTTCGATAGGCTTCATTCACATATAAAAACTGAGGAAGTAACACTCCGTTTTGTAGTATATATCCATATACAAAGCCAATGATTTCACCTTCGGATATTGCTAAATAAATCTTTTCGTAATTATTTGGCATCCGCTTTATTGCGGAAAAAACTTGAAAAATAGTGTTTTTCCATATATCTTCAAGTTCAATAAGCATTTTTAATACTTTGGACTTATAGTTATTTCTATATTTTTTGTACTGTACATCATCCATTATAGCACCTTCCTCACCGTGTCGGGACTGAAGGTTGCGAATATCTGTTCAAAGTTTGTTGCAACACTATCATTTGCCATAGAGCTGTCACGCATAACAAAGTAATATGGTTTCTTTTGTGCAATTTCTTTAATAACTTCATCATTTACATCTTTATCAAAACAAGCGATAAGGAAGTTATCTGCAACATTAAACACTTTTTTACCTGCTATAGTTGTTTCTTCGATTTCACTTGATAAAAGCACACCTAAATCAAGCATTACTTGGAAGAGTAAGTCTTCCGGAGTTCTGTCCTCTTTGATATTGTCTTCCATTGTGTCAAGGAATGATGGTTCAAACTCCGATGGGTTATAATATACATCTTTCATATTAGATGTATCACACTTTAAAACTCTAAAGCCACTATCAAATTTAGCGTCGGGATTTTCTTCTGCAATTTTCTTTGCAGCTCTGCGAATACGCTCTTTTCCAACTTCACATATTGTTTTATACTCCGAGTTGTTGTTTGCAGAACTTTTGCCTATTTCTTCCGGCAACTGTACCATAATGTATTTTCTATTACCATCATCTTTCGCATTCATTTTCATTGTTGCGTGTGCTGTTGTTGCAGAACCAGAGAAAAAATCTAATACTATTGAATTTTCATCAACAATCATTGCTTCTAAGTACTCAATATAATCAACTGGTTTTGGGAAATCAAACGGCAACCCGTTATCGCTCAAAAAATGTACATCAGTTTGTGTGTCAAAAAAGTTTATTCCTTTTGGTATTTGCATTAAATAATCGTGTAAATATAGCTTCGTTTGAGGAACAATAGTTTCATCTTTTCCAAAGAGCAATTTGTTTTCATCTACAAGTCTTTGAATTTCACTATCTTTATATCTCCAACCACCTTTTGGCATTTTGCAAGGCTTTTTAGTAATTGGATGAAGAATTTGTGTTGTCACATTACCACTTTGAACACCACCAATTGGACCTGCTCTGAAAATACCTCCATCATCACAAAAATAATAGTGGTCGAAATCATA
Organism: Oscillospiraceae bacterium; assembly: GCA_015068525.1. Classification (NCBI taxonomy): domain Bacteria; kingdom Bacillati; phylum Bacillota; class Clostridia; order Eubacteriales; family Oscillospiraceae; species Oscillospiraceae bacterium. Next base: position 1,872 of record SVKJ01000048.1, read on the forward strand.
AAAACGAGGATATTTAACTAATGCTCTAAGTTCGGCTGCTATTTCTTCTTGTGATGCACCTGATTTAAACAATTTATTTGCTCTTGACTCAAATTCAGCAACATTATTTTTCGGAACTCTCCAATCTCCGCCATTTGCTTCTTTGTTTTTACAATATATCAAAGAGTAATCGTGCATTATTGACATAAATTTTGCAATGTTTTGTGTTGGCGAACTTACTCTAACTGTTAATCCAATAAAATTGCTTTGTCCAAAAATTTCATCACATACTTTTTTTAAATTATCAACTTCGTGGTCATCTATGCTAATAATTATGACTCCATCATCAGAAAGTAAATCTTTTGAGATTTTTAATCGAGGATAAATCATATTAAGCCAATCAGTATGGTATCTTCCGTTGCTTTCAAAGTTCTGAACAAGTCTATTCCCCTCATCGTTATATTGTCCGCTCATAGAAATATATTCAGTTGCTGCTTGAGTAAAATCATCTTCATAAACAAAATCGTTTCCTGTATTATATGGAGGGTCTATGTAAATCATTTTAATCTTGCCGAGATAAGTTTCTTGCAAAAGTTTTAATACTTCAAGATTGTCGCCCTCAATGTAGAGGTTTTCCGTTGTATCAAAGTTTACACTTTCTTCCTTATAAGGTCTTAAAGTTTTATTTATAGGAGCATTGGCAAGAAGGATAGATTTCTTCTTATCAGGCCAAGTAAACTGATAACGTTCATCAGCACCATCGACAACAGTTGCTGAAATTTCTTGCATTAAAATGTCTTTATCAATAGCACGAACAATATCTCCATGCTCGTCTTTTGTTTCGGTTACAGCATTAGGAAAGAGTGCTGCTAACTTAGCAAAGTTTTCATCCGCCTTATTGGGTGTGTGCATCTTTAATTTATCACTCATTTTAAAATCCTCCATTGTATATCACTTCATAATATTCCTTACAATTTGTTAATTGCTCAGTGATATTTTCTTTTTTCTTATCGGTTTTAGCTTTAGATAATTTTTTTGTCAACTTCTTAATTAAGTTATCTAATTTGGGTTTATAATTATCTAACGCTTTATAAACAAACGGTTGTAATGTAAATCTTGTAGGTATCGTATTTGTTCGTATATCTATTGAAACTAATTGCTGACCGCCTGCGTATATAAACCCTCGTGCCAATAAACCTTGCGTTAAAGGTTGGCTGTAATCAAGGGTTGTTGTATAACCTTGAGAATTGTACATTTTAATGATAATCGCCTGTTCGGTATCGTTCATATCCATAAATATCTTAAATGTCCGTCTATCTCTTGAGAGTCTAAAGCATAAGTTTGAAAACTTTTCCTTGATAAAATATGCTATATAAATTATTATCAAGCAAGAAGTTATCAGAAAAATAATACCTATGACGAAACCGTTTTCATTCTTCCACTCTAAGACACCAATTTTTTTGAGAAGTTTTTCTTCTAAGAATATCAAACTACACGAAAAAATCCAAGCAGTTGGTAATATGATTTTAATTGGCAGTTTTAGGAACTTTATGATATTTGAAATCCACTCCATATAATCCTCCTGTTATTCTAATACATCCTCTTTATTGTTTTTAGGCGTAAGTCCTATTATAAAATCCGTAAGTAAAATAGCATTTAAAGATGCCTTTTTATTTGGATATTTTTTATATTTACTGTGCGAAACAGCATTGCGGTTCGGAACGCCGTCTATGACTTCTTCAGGAGAATTGCAATCACACACGATGAAATTCTCATAAAAATCAGAAAATATCGTATCGAAGTCATTTTCGCCTATAAGCTCTTTAAAACCTTCTTTGGTTTTCTTTGAAC
>SVKJ01000049.1 GCA_015068525.1 Oscillospiraceae bacterium
ATTTTGTTTCAAAAACAAGAGAAGAACGTTATGATAGGTGTGTCGTGTGTTTTAGAAATGTTTATACATTAGGTGGGAAAAGTGTAAGAGATCACGATAATATTGAAACAAAGAAAGTCTTAGATGTGATTACAGCATATCTTTTAGTAGATGATACAGGTTTGTTATGTTCAAATTTTTATACTACGACTGTAGGTGAGAATGAGCAGACGGAAGTATATATAGTGTCGAAAAATGATTTTGGAAAATGGTTAAAAATTTACCCACTTTAATTATTAAAAAAATGGACAAAAAGCTTATAAAAAATTGGCAAAATTGAGGCACTTTTTTAAGTGTTTTTTTTGTCAGATTTTTTGGCTTAGAAATATATTCAAATAAATATTCCTTAATGCAAAACTTACCCGAGTATGGAGACTTAAGGGTAAAAAATTGTAATAAATAAGAAAGGGGTGCAGTCATGATCATTGACAAACTAGAGCGTGATTTTTTGGAGTTGGTTGCAGTCTCAATTGACTACCCTTGTAGACTAATGAACAGGTTAGGATGCAGTAATAGAAGTGCATATAGATTAATTGAGAAGTTAATAAGTGATGGCTATATAAGAAAGCACAAGAAAGATAATCTGTGCTCCTTAAGGATAACTAAAAAAGGGCAGTCTATTTTATTAAAGGAAAATCCGGAACGATTTGAGAAGTTTATGGAAAAGAGAAGATATTGTAAAAGTGAAGTTGTAAAAAGACTTCGCTGGCATAGAATAGCTTCTACTTATACAAGTATGAGAAATGCTGAAGTTGGTATTTTTTTAGATGAAAAGCCCAATCTTTTTTCTAAGACAGGAACTGATTCTGCCAGTATTGATAAGGCATTTTTTTATAGTGCAGTTGAAATTAAAGATTTAGGACCGGAATGTACAAAGATAAAATTTTCAAGAGCAGTTGGCATCATGTTATGTCCAAATGAAGTTGGTTTTATAGTTTATAATACGGATAACTCTCTAATGAAATGGAGTAGTAGGGCAGAACAGAGATTATATGGTGTTCTTACCGGAATATTATTAAATAATTCAGTACAAGTAAATGATTTTGCAGGAATTATGATTGGTAATAACATGGGAACGGCTTTAACACAATTATTAAGTAGTGGCGGAGTAAAAAACTGTTTTTTTAAGGTAGATAATACGTTTAATGAGTTTTACTATATTCCAGAAGATAATGACGGAGATGTATTGCTTAGGTTATTAACTAATTATGAAAAAAGAAGAAAAATACGGGATATGGTAATGCAGTCGTTTAGAATTACCAACAATATGCTACCATTTGCAAGTGATGGTGTTGACTCTGAAGAAAGAGCAACGTTATTGGCTTATGAATTTGATATGGAGAAAATACGAAAATTTAAGAGCGGAATCGAGATGTTTGAGGAACCTGGAATTGTTATTTGTTTTGATTTCCAACGTGAAGTTTTAGCAAAATACTTTGGCAAATTGGCACGAATAGTAACTTTGAGCAGAGAATTGGTGGCAAAGGAGTTGGATGTGTGGAATGAAAAATAGCAGAAAGATTGTATTATTACTAATTCCGGTACTGTTAGTGCTATCTTTGTATTTAAGTGGATACTTAACACAATTTTTATATAACTATAACACGTGGAGGAAAGAATATGGTTTTTCTTCAGGAGTATCACCTGAACTACCGTCTGGAGATTTTATAGAGTGTATATGTGCAGTCTTCGATAATCCTTATGGACTTAAAGGCATAGGAGTAACCTTTATGATTATGCTTATAATCACGTTATTCATCATTTTTAAGGGAAAAGGAGAAAATGGGATTACAGATAGAAAACGTAATATTGTTTATTCAGATTCAGGGAATTATGGAACAGCAGGTTTTATGAATGACGAAGAAATGAAGAACGTTCTGGAGGTTAATACTCCTAAAAATGTTAATGGCATAATTTTAGGGAAATATGAAGGCAAGGCAGTCTGTTTACCGGAAAATACAAGAATGAATAAGAACGTTGCTGTTTATGGTGCAAGTGGTACAATGAAAAGCCGGGCATTTGTGCGAAATAGGATTTTTCAAGCGGTGAAACGGAATGAAAGTATCTTTGTAACGGATCCCAAGTCTGAGTTATATGAGGATATGGCGATATACTTAAAGAATAATGGATATAAGGTTAAAGTGTTCAATTTAATTAATATGCAGAATAGCGATTCATGGAATTGTCTAAAGGAAATTGAGGGGAATGAATTAATGGCTCAGGTTTTTGCAGATGTGGTAATTAAAAATACATCATCCGGACAACCGGATCATTTTTGGGACAATGCGGAACTGAATTTATTAAAAGCGTTAATCTTGTATGTATGTAGTAATTATACTCAGCAGACAATAGGGGCAGTCTATGAGTTGTTATCTACTAAGAGTGAAACTCAGTTAAATGGATTGTTTGCAGGATTAAGTAAAAATCATCCTGCATTTGCATCATATAATATTTTTAAGCAATCATCAGATACGGTACGTTCTGGAGTAATTATAGGATTAGGTGCAAGATTGCAGGTTTTCCAGAATGAAATTGTAAAAAACATTACAGCTTCGGATGATATTGATTTGGAGTTGCCGGCAAAAGAAAAGTGTGCATATTTCTGTATTACTTCGGACCAAGACTCAACCTTTGATTTTTTATCTTCATTGTTTTTTTCATTTGCATTTATAAAATTAGTTAGATATGCAGACAAATACGGAAAAAATGGAAGATGTGATTATGATGTTTGCTTTATACTTGATGAGTTCCCGAATATCGGCGGGATTGTTGACTTTCAAAAGAAAATATCAACAGTTCGGAGTAGAGGAATAAGTATTGCAGTAATTTTTCAAAATTTAGCACAACTTCAGAATCGGTATCCTAATAATATCTGGCAGGAGATTCTGGGGAATTGTGACACACAATTATTTTTAGGTTGTACAGATGAATTAACTGCACAATTTATAAGTAATAGATCCGGTGAGATCACAATTGGGGTTACCAGCACACAAAAAGTGCTTTCAACGTGGCAATTAAGCAAATATACACCTCAATACCGAGAGACAACATCAGTTGGACGAAGAAAATTGATGACAATGGATGAAATCTTAAGAATGCCATTGGATAGAGAGTTATTGATTTTAAGGGGACAAAAAGTATTAGAACTTGAAAAATTTGATTATACTTTACATCCGGAAGCTAAAAAAATAATAAAAAGTAAAGCAACCGACTATATTCCAAGTTGGCGATCCAAAAACGAAAATAATAATGAAAGCGAAAATGTTATAAAAAAGAAAAAATTAGTTAGTAAAGCACCATAATTAGTATGGTGTTATTTTTTAAGGAGGGATAAACATGCCTAGAAAGAAAAAAGAAGAACTGATAGAAGATGTGACTGAATTAAAAAAGACAACAAGAAGACGAAAAAAAGAACCTATTGAGGTTAAAATTGATGAAGAAGAAAAAATAATCACTCAGGAAGAAAAAGAAAAAATGTTGTGGTTAGATTTAAGAACTGCAATGAAAGGCAAAAAAATATTAACAGCAAGACTTGAAGGAATTGAGAAAACAGCCAGTGGTATTCCAATCGCAGTAGCTTATTATAATGGGGTGCGTATTGTGATCCCGGCTAGTGAAATGCTGATTGATATAAATGAATATGAAGATCAAACTAAAT
>SVKJ01000050.1 GCA_015068525.1 Oscillospiraceae bacterium
ACATGGAAGACCGGTGAAATTACCGCTAGGCAAGCAATGAACATCTTGAATCTAAAACCCAATACATTTTATAGAAGAGTCAAGGCTTTTGAAACGGCAAGTTAAATGTCGAACATCTTCTATCTGAGAAATGGTGGTGGTACTATTACAGTACCGCCATTATTTATTTTTTGCGGAAAAATTGTATTTACTGAAATTCTTGTAAAAATATAATATATTTGCTGATTTTATCGGCATTTTGATTTTAAGACAATTTTATTCTAATTATTTCTCTATCAGTGATTTTATTTTAATTATTACTGTATTTTTCTCTTATTATAAGAGATATTTTATTCGGGTAAAAATACCCCGCATTATAAATATAGATTCGGGAAGATTACCCTGTTGGTCTTTTTAAAGATTTGACGAATTACCGTAGACGATGTATCATCCGAACATAAGCGGTAATAAGACCCCCACATAACAGATATAAAAAAATTATATGTAATACGGGGGTGATATTACCAAAATTATAAAAGGAGATGATAATGAATTATAAAGAGTTCTTAAAAAAATTAGGTAATCCAGACCCGATATGTTTTCTTAATAATAAAATAAAAATCAGTTTAGAAGATGTACCCCAATATATTGACGAGTATAATATTTACTTTATTCCCAATATCGGTGGTACAAAAAAGGAAGACATAACAGAGTTTAAAACATTTTTTGTTGATTTAGACGCCGGAAAAGATTCAAAAGGCAATTTCTTGCCTGGAAAAACAGTAAAAAAATACAAAACGGAACAATGGAAAAAGATTAATTCTTTCAGCATACCGCCAAATATAGTGAATGAGACGAGGAACGGGCTACACCTTTACTGGTTCATTAAAGAAAAAATAACTCCTGAACTCTGGCAAAAAATTGAAGATGCATTGGTTAATCATTTTGATGGAGATGTCAAAGCAAAGCATTGCGCTAAGCAAATGAGATTGCCCGATACCTTTTGGAGAAAAGAATCACAGTACCCACCATACCCTTGTAGGGTTCTGAAAGAGAATGATGCTTACACTTATATCGCATCATACTGCAAATTGTTTAATATTTCAGAATCTACAGCTCAGACGACATCTGAGAAAAAGAATGCCAGATTCCGTTATGCGAAACCAACGCTACCTAAAAACAAGTCAATATCACCACGAGTTTTCACAAACTATAAGCAAGTTTTTGACTATCTGACAAAAGAAATTTCAATGTTTGATTATCTACAAGAGTTCTATGGTTTTGCCGATAGCAATCAGCATTCTTTTTGTTGTATCATACACCCAGACAAGCACCCAAGCGCAAGCATTTTCAAAGTAGATAGCGGTGTTGAGTTATATTGTTGTAATGCTACAAGCTGTGGCTTTAAAGGGAATATCATTCAAGTTGTTTCTCACCTTGAAGAATGCTCCAGAAGCGATGCAATTAAAAAGATATGTGAAGACTTAAATATTGAATACAAGGTAGATACCCGATTAAAAAGTATGTTGGAAGACAATAAGCATACAATTATAGATGACATACAGTATTCTCATACAGATTTGCATAATTCTATGTATCGCTATGTTAGAACCCTCAAAGAACTACACGATATAGCAATAGATTCCCTTGAATATTCAAGTGCAGCGGGGAAATTTCTTTTTACAGCTTCTATTAAACACATATCACAGAGAATGGGTAGGCATGATAAAAAGAACACAACCACTGATATTGCTTTTTTATGTCTGTTGAAATTGATAGAAAAAGTCGATTTAGACACCGATAATGATGTTCCAAAAGAATATGTAAAATATGTGAAACAATTTCAAAATAAACATAATAAAGATAATTATATTACTGTTTTTTCAATTCCAAGTTATACATATAATGTCCTTACAGAGTGCGAGGATGTTGCAAAACAAGTCAAAGAAAAGGGTCTCAGAAAGACGCACTTTTCTTACGAGGCAGTTGCCAATGCTTTTGACAAGGAGACGGCAGATAGAGTTTTTCCTCAGATAAAAGGGAAATCAGTCAGGAGCATAGATAATTTCTTACTGCAAACAATAAACATTCTGCTTGAAAAAGATGGTTATTTCACATTGAATACTGTAAAAAGTTTTTACAGTGATAATGATGTATTTTTCAGAGAAAAAACTTATATAAGGCAGATACCTGCGATAATGCAAATGCTTAACCTTGAAAAAGTCAAGGCATCAAAGAAGATTAAGGAACAGTACGGAATACTTTCTGCCGGTTTTCCATATATTTTCATCAAGAAATCTCAGCAATAAAAAATCCTGCGATCTAACCAGGTCGCCTTCTGAATTATTCTATTTTTTGACGGATTTTTTGAGAAAATTGTGATTTTACAGAATTTTTATGAATAAAGGAGATTATAAATTTTCGTTCAAAATCATCATCATAAAATATTTTCACTAATGAAAGGATGATGATTTTAATGACAGAAACTACTTACATAAGAAAAGGTGATATTTTCTATGTTGAACTTGGAACGGAGCGGAACGGTAGTGTTCAGAACGGAGGAGCAACCGGTGTTAGACCTTGTGTTGTTATGGCAAATGAGATTGCTTGTGAGGTTAGTCCGGTTCTGTTGGTTGTGCCTATTACCTCCAGTTTTGGGAAACACCGCAAAGGTATGCCGACACATTTAGAGCTCGGCAACACCTTGCCCAAGAAATCAGTTGCATTATTTGAGCAAGTCTTGACCGTCAATCGCTATCAGTTGCGTGATAAGATTGCAAATTTATCAGAAGACTTGTTGGAAGAGGCAAATAAAAAAATAATGATTTCCTTCGGGTTAGTTCCACAGTATGCTTGAAATCAAAAAAATAGAGCTCATTCGACTTTGAGCTCTATTTTTCTTTGTTGCGTGTGCCGCATCAAATAATAATACAAAAGATACTTTTACTTAGAAAGAAAGCGGGTCATCATACTACGACTAACACTACTTTTTCAACCACCACCTTTGACGAAATATATCTATATATTAACTGCTGATGCAGATTGTTTTCACTACCCAAAATGTCTTGTGTCGAGTGATTTATGAAACATTTATTTTATTACTGATATAAATATAAACTCCTTTTTATTTGCAAAAAACAAGCCGATAGTATGGAATGCAAACAAATTGGTGTCGACTTTGGTTGAAAAATTGAAATCCGACATCTGAACCGGTTATGCGGCAATTTTTGCGACAAAACAAAAATAGCACCTCGGAAGTCGAGATGCTATTTTGATTTAAGCAATTATTTTGTTATTGTTACTGTCTGAGTGTCGTTATTCCACAGAACATTCGCACCCAAATTTTCCATTACGAATCTTATAGGAAGGAAAGTTCTTCCGTCTTCAACAAATGATGCTGAATCAAGTTCAATCTTCTCGTTATTCACCATTGCAAAATTTTCACCTATTACAAGAGAAATTTTAATATCGTCAAGTTCTACTATAACAGTCTGAGATTCCTGCACCCAATCAACAGATGCACCGAGCTTTTCAGCAATAAATCTTATTGGGAGCATTGTTCTTTCATTTACAATCTTTGGAGCAACGTCATTTGTAATTGTTTCACCATTTACAAGAGCATCTTTCTGCCCAATGGTAAGAATAATTTTATTAGTGGGAACTTCTTTCCATT
>SVKJ01000051.1 GCA_015068525.1 Oscillospiraceae bacterium
CTTAATCCGGTAAATTCATTACCATCTACAAGCCCTCGACCTTCAAATACATTAAAAACTGTTTCGAGATAACTTTTGCCATTAGTAACTTTAATATTGTTACTGTCACCCCATTCAGTCTGAACGGTCAGTTCAGAAGTAAGAACATTAAACAGAAACTTAACAGCGTTTTCTCCCGACAAGTATCCATTGGCATCAGCCTTAACTCCTTTTGATATACCTGCCTGATTTGCAACATTGAAATATCCCGTAGGATATCCTCCCATTGTTTCGGCATAAATATCATATCCAAGTAGTTTAATCGCAGCTGCAACGGCTTCCTGTAAAGTAACAGGACTTTCCGGGTAAAAGTTTCCCATTCCGTTACCATTAATAATTCCCAGATTTTCCATAGCCTGAATATGTGTGCAGTACATAGTTTCTGAATTTACATCAGTAAATTTGCCCGTGTATCCTGATTTGGAAATCCCGTGAACTCCTGATATTTTTGAAAAATACATCATCAGTTCGCCACGGGTAATCACCTTTTGGTTGGTAAAAGTATCAGGATTTGAGATGATATCCAAAACTGCGAGAAGGTTATACTTACCTTTTACAACCTTTACAGGTTCCTGAGGTTCCGAAGGCTTCGCTTCTTCATCTGGTGTATCAGGTTCAGTTACCGAAGTATCCGTCTCTTCTTTAGGAACTTCAGAATCTTCATAAGTACCTTCCTCTGTCTCATCTTCCGATGTATCATCCTCAGTGTCTTCAGGAATAACCTCTTTTTCATAAACACCTGAAGATTCTGCTTCTGTATTCATCTCATCAGCATATACTGCTCCTGCAAATAACAAGGATAAAATTAGAACCCAACTTAATACTCTTCTTAAATTCATAATTTAATCCATTCCTTTCATTTCGCTCAAGGTACAAACAAGTGTGAAAATATTGCTGCACCTATCCTCTGTTTGTCGCATAACCATTTCAATATAGTTATACCTGTGATGAAGTTAAAATACTTCATCTTATGCGGACTATTTTGCCCACAAAACGTCATTGTTTTGCCATCGAAAAATAATTCATCAGGATTCTGAATCCAATGTTAATACTGCAGTTGTGATACCAACGTCAGTAAGACCATTGTTTTCAAGCCATCCGTCAAGTCCTGCATTCGCAATAACATTGCTTGCAGTTAACGCTCTTAGTTCTAACTCAGGCTTTACATAATTTTTCATAGTATTTCCTCCTTTTATTAAGATTTTTTAAAGACGGCTTTCCATCTTGCCTTAAGTATATCATTTTCATTTAAAGGAGTATATAGGAAAAAACAAACAATTTGCGAAAATCCAAAATGTTTATTTTATTTGACATATTTACACAGACTTGCTATAATATCTTAAAAAAGGGGATTTCGCCTAATTTATCTGTTGTTTTATAACATTAATTTCCAAATGAAAAATTTAGATTAAACAAAAAGGGTGGTAGTGTATATATGTATGAAAAACCGAAAATGATTTCAAATTATGACATCAATATAATAGAAGTTTCTTCTGTCGCAAAAGAAAAATATAACAGGACATGGAAATATAGCAAGGAATTTCCTAAAAAAATGTATAAAATTGCTTATGTTCTAAAAGGTGAATATATAGCGTATGTAAATAACAAAAAATATCATCTTAAAGATAATGACATATTATATTCAGGCGGTTTCTATAAGTTTTCTTCATATAGTATCACCAATGATTTTTCCGGCATATATATCTATTTTATTGTTGGAGATTCTGTGGCGGAAGAGGATAGTTTTTTTCATAACTTTCACCAGATAAAAGGCAACGAAAATATAAGAAAAAAATTTGCTGCTATATTAAACGAGTATAACTCCAAATCATATAACAATAAACTTATCACCAAAAAAATTTTATATGAAATATTTGCAGATGTTCTCGATTTGAAACTTATGAATACCAAAACAAGTTTAGATATATATTCCCTGAAAAACGCAATTACCTATCTTGAACAAAACTATTTAAAAAATGACATCAGTATTGATTATCTTGCTAATTTATGTAATTATACAACTACACATTTCACTAACTTATTTAAAAAAGTTTATAATACAACTCCTAAAAATTACATAATTGATTTAAGGATGCAAAAAGCAAAGGATTTACTTATATACACTTCGTATTCAATTTTAGAAATTTCAAATATTACAGGTTATTCAAACCCTGCATATTTCAGTGCTGCTTTTAAATCTTCGGTAGGCTGCTCACCTCTTTCGTATCGCAGGAAAAACAGTTAGACGTCATCTATCCAAGCAAAAATGGACGTTTTGGGGACAGTCCCCAAAACGTCCATTTTTTTACATATCATACATTATACATTCAATTTTTTAAATGTTTTAATCCATTCTCTTTTTATGTATTCATGGCCCATAGCAGTTGGATGAACACCATCAAAAATCCAATATGATGCTTCGGTATTTTCTGATAGTTTATCAAATCCTTCCTGTAATTTGATGTATGGTAAATCATACTTTTCGGCAATTTTTTCTGACATTTTTGCACGTTCTTTAACTTCTTTAGAAAAGTCATCCCAATTTTCTAATGTAGCAGTTCCTTTTAGAACGAAAGGTTCCATTATAATAATTTTTATTTGAGGAAGTGCTTCTTTTACTTCAGAGATTAACATATCATATATTTTAAAGAATTTATCAGTATCAACACCGTTTTGTATTTCATATTCGTGCCATACATCGTTCACGCCCATAAGTATGCTCATAACGTCAGGCTTAAGATTTATTATATCAGTTTTTATACGTGAATAAACATCAACGCTTTTGTTACCGCTTATACCTCTATTAATAAATTCATATTCTCCGGGAAACTCAAAACCTAATTCAGCTTTTACAAGGTTTGCATAGCCTGAACCTGCGAATTCATCATTATCTCTTATACGAAGAGCATCAGTAATTGAATCTCCCTGAAACAGTATTCTTTTCATATTCTGTATCCTCCGTTTTTTGTTTTATATGATACATCTTAAAAAAATTTTTGTCAATGAAATTTTAATTTATTAGTATTATTTTAATTTTTCAATGTTACTTTTGTTTTTTATAAAAAATTCTATTTTTAATAACAACTTAACAAAAAAGCAAGTCAAAGACTTTCTACTTCTTTGGCTTGCTTTTTCTTTTTTTAAAAAACTAAGAATCAGATAAACTATTTCATACCGTTTTCGTATGCTTCAACCATTTTTTTGACGATGTTACCAGAACGAGCACCATACCTTAAACCGTTGCGAATGTACGTCATTTCCTTGAATGAAGAGGAAACTTTAATCTTTACTTCCAACCTCATTTCGGTTGCAGATACAGGA
>SVKJ01000052.1 GCA_015068525.1 Oscillospiraceae bacterium
GGAATTTGTTTTTTTCTTATCTGTCTAAGTGTTTCAAAACCATCCATGTATGGCATATATACATCGAGAATAATCAAATCGACATCATTATCCTCAAGGTATTCCAAAGCACTTTTTCCATCGCTACATTTATTTGAAACAGTAAAATCTTTATGACGGCTTACAAACTGTTCGTTTATCATTGCAACCATTGGATCATCTTCAACTATTAAAACTTTATACATAATGCACCTCCTAAGATTTATTTTGAAAAATGACGGTAAATGATGTACCCACATTTTCCTGTGATTCAACCGTTATTTTACCGCCTATAGCTTCGACCATTTCCTTTACCTGATACAATCCAGTTCCTCGGCCTTCACCTTTTGTGGAAAAGCCGTTATCGTAGATATGTTCAAGATTATCTTTACTTATTCCGATTCCTGTATCCTCAACAGTTATCAGAAGTGCATTTTCACGGGAATATATACCGAAGCGAAGCTCTTTCTGCCTTTGAATATCCTTTATATTAATAGCTTCAAATGCGTTGTCTATAAGATTCCCTATAACAGTTACCATAAGTTCAGATGGAAGAAGTAAATCTGTTTTAGAATAATGGCTTTCATCGTTTAAAATAAACTTTATATTCAGTTCTGAAGCTCTTGCACTTTTGCCTATTAAAAGTGCTGCTATACTTGGCTCGTCAACGACTGACATTATTTTACTGATGGTTTCTCTCTGCACAATAGAAATATTTTCAATATAAGATACTGCATCGTCATACATTTCCATTTGTATCAGTCCCATTATAACATGAAGCTTGTTTGTGAAATCGTGATTATTTGCTCTCATTGAATCCACAAGATACCTTGTTCCTGCAAGATCTTCCATCAGCTTTGTGTATTCTTCACGGTTATGAAGAATTGCAACTGCCCCGATAATATCATCTTTTTCCTTGATAGGTATGCAGTCAATCAAAACATTGCTGTTATCAATGCTTTGCTCTTGAATATTAAACTCTTTTTCGCCTGTGCTGATGACATTTTTTATGAAACCGTCATTACAGCAATCGGTAAATGGTGTGTTTATAAGCTCTTTTGCTTTTTTCTTGCCAAGCATTTTTGCTGCAGAGCGATTTGCAAACTGAACAACTCCGTTTTTATCTACGGCAAGTACCCCCTCATTTAATGATTCCAAAATATTATCACGAACTTGAAACATTGCCGAGAAAACATTTGGTTCATATCCGTGCAAACTTTTTTTAATAGAGCTTGAAAGTTCTGCAGAAATAATCAGTTCTATTAAAATTGCGGCAATAGTAATGAGCGCGAAGATAAAAAGTATCTGCAAGGTTTCCGCTTTAATATTTTCTAAGAGCAAAATAGTCATAACGAATCCGGTATAATTACCGTTTTTGTCATAAACTGCTGCATATGCACGGCGTTGTGAACCTGACGGTCCGGTTTCATTTGATGTGTAATATTCCTTTGAAACCTTTTCAAATTCAGGAATAGCTCCGTCATATTCAGTGCCGATTAATTCGTGATTAGAATGATACAAACGGATATTCTCGCGACTTACGAAAGAAATAACATCTATATTGTCAAGTGATATTTTAAGAGAGTCAAGATATTCATTCAAAAGCTCAGTTGTTTTTTTATCATCAGGATTTGCAATTTTATCGTCAATGAGTGGAGAACTAGCAACTGCTTCGGCAATATTCTGTAAGTTTTGGTCTCTTTTTTCCACCTCAAAATGGATGTTTATTAAAGTTCCCGAAACACCCAAAAACAAAGCAAGAGTTACAATAAGTACAAGTTGTGTGATAAATATTCTTCTGTGTATGTTTTTTATAGAAATCGTCTTATACTGATTTTTTAAACTCTTTTTTATCTTCATAGCAAAGGTCTTCCTTTTGATTTTTCTTCCTTAAATTATAGCATATAACGCCCAATATTTCAATTTATTAACTTATTTTATCATTTTTGAAAGTAAAATAAATTTTCTGAAATAACAAATCATGTTTATATTTTACATAAAATTGTCAACATTTCTTTGTTGTGATAGGCTTTAATACGAAATAAAAAACAAAGGAGTTTTGTGTTATGAGTTCTATTTTTGAAACAATTATGTTAGTATGCTTTGGCCTATCGTGGCCAATAAATGTTATTAAGGCATATAAAGCACGGACGGCAAAGGCAACAAGCCTGCCGTTTATCCTCTTAATCTTTACAGGATACATAGCAGGGATAAGTTCAAAGGTTGTGTCGGGGCAAATGAATTATGTGTTTGTGGTTTATCTTATCAACCTTGCTATCGTCCTTTTGAACATTGTGGTATATTTCAGAAATGTCGCTTTAGATAAAAATTCAAGGCAGAGGAGGAGAAACTGATGAAAGATTATAAATTATTAAACGAACTCGCTAAACAAGGCGGAACAGTTATTTTCGGAGGAGAAGAAGATTTGAATATTCCTCTTTGTGAATTAAAACAGGCATTTTCACTAAAAGAAAATTATTATAATAGAAGTGCCGAAAATATTTCAATTTCAAACGCAACTGATATTTACGCCTTAAATATTGCAGACCTCAATCCCGAAACTATACTTTTGCACATTGGCGATGCGGATATTGAGATGCTTTTAAAATCAACGGAGGAATTTTCCGGCAATTACCGAAGGTTAATTTCTCGAATTCGAAAGGATAACAAAAAGTGCAGAATCGCCATTGTATCTTTTAAGAATTTTAACACTGATTCTAATATCGAAAAGTTAAATAAACATTTAAAATACATAGCAGATTCAGAAAAATGTGAGTTCTGTGACATTTCGCAGAAAAAGGTGTGGAATCCAAAGCAAACGCAAGATGTGGTTTCGTTTGTATATGATATTGGGTTTGTACATCCGCTGAAAAACAAAAGACCGCTTAATAATTTGGTTAGGTTATTGTTTTGTGTAAATGATTATAGTTATACAAGATAAAAAATATCCGTTAGTTTAACAAGCATGGAAAATGTGTACCATCCTTCGAATATTTAGGATAGCCCAAAACCCTATAAGATAACCAATTCTGTATTACTATAAAAAGGCTGAATGCAATATCGTTCAGCCTTTTTATATACTGCTCTTATCCTCTGAGGTTTTTAATATTTTACATAACACTAAAAAAATTATTTACCTATTGACAAAGTAGGTAAATAGTGTTATACTATTACCAACCTAAGCGATAGGTAAATATTTCAAGAAAGGAGAACAA
>SVKJ01000053.1 GCA_015068525.1 Oscillospiraceae bacterium
ATAAAGGTATTGCATCTATCAATTACGGAATGGAAATGGGCCAGCATTGTCTGATAAATCAGATTCAGGCAAACTTAATCTATGAAGACGGAACCTGTTATGATGAGAGATTTCCGGAAGGGATTACAGGCTGGATTAAAGCGGTGTGTGAGAAGACTATGCAACGGGGTGTTTGTATTAAGCAATAATTGTAGTGAATGATGTTGGTTTAGGGATACAAATGATTCTTATGTTTAAAAGGGGAAAATATGGATTACAAGGGTTATACATTTAAGTTTGGTGGTGTATATAAAGTTGAAAATAATGTAAAACTTTATTCTTTAGAAATTCACAAAGATGGAAATAAAATTTTTAAATCTGATTATGTATACTCTGACTCAAAAAGAGCATTTAAAGATGCTAAAGAAATGGTTAAAAAGAAAACTTTTAGTTCAGACATCGTAAATAAAAATACAGAAAAAGAAAATTATAAAAAAGACAGCCTTCGTAAGAATAAAAAAGCAAACAAAATAGCAAATATGGTGATATTAACATCAATAATTTTAACGATTATATCTTTGATAGTGAGTATTTTTGGAATCATTAAATTAGACAATGAAGTTCGTATTTTAACAGGTATATATGTTGGTATTGGTTTAGGAATGTCATCAATAATGTTATATTACGGAGTATTTATAAAAGAAGATTTTGAATTAAATAACAAGCATAGAATGCTTTCTTTCTTAATTTGGATGATTGTTTTATTTTATGATGATGGGTCTCATTGTTCAGATGATGACGAGCCATTTGAAAATAAAAAAGGATGGAGTTCGGCAACGGCAATAATTACATTGTTCTTTGAGGCATTATTTGGAATAGGTATTGTAATATTTTTTATATCGGCAAATGATTTTGGATTGGCTTTTTGGGGAATAGTTATTAGTTATTTTATGTTAATAATTAACTATATTTTTTGTATTGTATGGGAAATCAGTGATGCATATATCAACATGGAAACATTCCCTTATAATAAAGTTATTATGCCGCCATTAGCCATTTTGATCATAATAGCATTTTGTTATATTTTTTACTTGATTAAATAAATTCCATTGGCGGGAGATAGAAAATATGAATTTGCAAGTGAGGTTAAAAAATGGAAATCAGATTGTTCAATCGGGATGACGCACCCGAAACAGCACAAATGATTGCTGAAACATTAAAAATAAGTAACAGCAAGGATTATTCATGTGAATATATTGAAGACAATATATCCTCTCATTCTGCGGAAGTTCTGATTGAAAGAGCCAATGAAGGACATATGTATGTTGCCTGTGATGGTACGAGAATTGTTGGATGTGGGGCAATTGCAGGATATTGGGGTAGTGCAACCGAAAGTATTTTACTGACTATTTTTGTTTTGCCTGAATATCAGGGAAAAGGTGTCGGAAAAAGAATCATAGAAACACTTGAGCATGACGAATATTTTTTAAGAGCTAAGCGAGTTGAAATACCGGCGTCTATAACGGCAGTAGAGTTTTATAAAAAGATGGGATATGATTACAAAAACGGAATTGCAGAATTAGAAGATGGATTGTTATATAGACTGGAGAAGTTTAGATGAATTTAAACTTGTGGAGTGTTGTATGGGTAGAAAAGAAGCAATAAGAGAAAGAATATTAGGTTTGGGTGTTGATGTATGCGGATTTGCAGGAATAGAGCGATTTGCGGAAGCGCCGATAAATTTTCGTCCTATAGATTTGTATTCAGACTGTAAATCTGTGATTGCAGTAGGAATAGCGCTTCCTAAGGGACTTTTTCGCGTTGAATCAAGATTGATATACGGACATTTTAATGCAGATGTGGTACACAAAGTGGATGAAGTCGTATTTTCGGTAGCAAAAATCCTTGAGGAAGAATATGCTGGAATATGTGTACCGATTCCTTCGGATAATCCTTATGAATATTGGGAAACGGAAACCATGACAGGCAAAGGGCTATTATCAATGAAACATGTGGCGGTAGCCTGCGGAATTGGTCAAATTGGAAAAAGTAGTTTGTTATTAAATCCGAAATATGGCAACAGACTTACATTAGGTGCTGTCTTAACTAATTTGGATTTTGAAAGTGACCCGCTTTGTGAGAATATATGTATCCCCGAATGTACCAAGTGTTTACATTTTTGTCCTGTATCAGCGATACAAGATAAATCTGTTGCACAAATGAAATGTAGGCAAAATACCTATGGTAAAACCACAAGAGGATTTGATACTGTTGATTGTAACAAATGCAGAAGTGAATGCCCGGTGCGAGATGGACTTCTTTGAGAGGGGTCATCAATTTAAGTCTTGCAGTGAGACTGAAAGTACTTAGAAGTTTGTGGAGGTGTTATTTATGAAGATTGAATATAGAAAAGCGGATATTACAGATGCAGAATTGCTAATAGATATATATAATTCTGCGTTTTATAGTGATTATATTAAATATGGTGAATGTCCTGCGTATGGACAGACGAAAGAAATGATGGAAAAATCCATAATAAATTTTCCCAAGTTTATTATTCTATTCAATAACAAACCAGTTGGTTGTGTTTCTTGTAAAAAGGTAGAAGCGGGAGTATACGAAGTTGGCTGTTTGTGTGTTGTTCCAGAGTTTCAAGGAAAAGGAATAGGAACACTAGCAATAAAATTTATAACATCACACTACGAGGATTGGGATAAATTTACCTTAGTCACACCCATAGACAAAAAGGAAAATGTTAAGTTTTATACAGAAAAATGTGGATTTGATATAGTGTCTATGGAGATGGATGGAAATGTTAAAGTAGCACGATTTGTCTTAGAAAAATAATTCCCAATTTGTAGTGAACAGATAAAAAAATAAAATTAGAAAATATATATGACTGTAAATGGCAAGTTATTAGAAGTTTGTCAGATAGAAAATCTAAAATCGAAATAACTCGATGACAAAAAATGTAAGATTTTTATGTACTTGTCGGATAGATGGTTGAATTTATCGCTTTATAGACGATAA
>SVKJ01000054.1 GCA_015068525.1 Oscillospiraceae bacterium
AAGAAAGTCCTTAAAACTATAATATTCCATGCACTTCCCACCATTGGTAAAACTAACGCCCAAAATGTATTTGTTAGATGTAATACTCTTGTGCAAATTATGTACCACGGCACTGTTCCTCCAGAAAACAACATTGTAAAAAGTTGCAAAAAGGCGAAGAACTTTCTATACTTAAAATCATTTCTCGAAATTGCATATGCGTAAAGTGCATTTACTAATACATTCAAAGCAGTTCCCGTTAGTGTCGCCGCTATCGTTACCACATATGCTCTCATAACCGTTTGACCATTTTTCGCCAAATAATTGTAAGCATCAAAGCTTATTTCTTGTGGAATCAATTTATATCCAAATTCACTTATTGCTTCTTCGGATGTGAATGACACTCCAAACAAAAGCAAAACAGGATACAGACACATCATACACAAGGCTATGAAAATAATATTATAAACAACATTTAAAACAGGTCCTGCTTGTGTTGTTTCAATTAACTGCTTTTTCTTTTTATTATTCATTTTTCATCATTCCTTCCATCTACAAATATTTTAGAATAGTGCTTTGTCAGAATCCACTCGTCTTACAATCAAATTTGTACCTATAACCAACACAAATCCTACAACTGACTGCAAGAAGCTCGCCGCTGAAGACATTCCAACATCATTATTTATTTTTAATGCACGGAAAACAAAAGTAGATATAACATTCGTTACCGGATATAACGCTCCCGAATCCATAGGAATGTTGTAATACAAACTAAAATTCGCACTTAAAAGATTTCCGATTGAAAGAATTGTCATAATTATTATAATACTTGCCAATTCTGGTATTGTTATGTACCATGTAAGCTGACGCTTGTTTGCTCCATCAATTGCCGCCGCTTCATATAAACTCGAATCAATCCCGGCAATTGCAGCAACGTAAACTACCGAACCATATCCAAAACTTTTCCATTGATTAATAAATACCAACAAGAACGGCCATGCTTCTACTTTTGAATACCAGTCCACTGCCTCTATTCCAAGTTTTGATAATACTCCATTCACAGAACCCAAACGATAATCTAAAAATGCTTTTACAATATATGCTATAACTATCCAAGATAAAAAGTGTGGAAGCATAACCACAGTCTGATATATTTTACCCAATCTTCGGTTTGCCAATTGGCTAAACATAACAGCAATGCCTACATTAATAAAAGTACCTAAAATAATATTCACTATATTGTATCCCAATGTATTTCTTAAAATAATAAAGACATCTGGATTTTTAAACAGAAACTTGAAATTTTCAAACCCTATCCACGGGCTGCCCCAAATTCCTTTTGCATAATCTATACTCTTAAAGGCTATTGTTATACCAAACATTGGTAAATAACAAAAACATATTACGCAAATCAATCCCGGAAGTATCATTAATAAATATTGCCAATTATCAATCAGATCTTTCCTTAATTTAATTTCTTTTCTGATTGTACCTCTCTTAATGACACTCTTCTTTTTTTCTTTAATCATATCTTTCCTCCTAGATTTATATTTTCACATTATAATTGTAGCACTTTTTTCTTTTTAACAAAATATTTTTTAAAATGATTATTGTTAATTTTATCATCATTTTTTTACTTTCTTGTATTTGTTATAGCTAATTTTTTCGACACCCTTTAAAATATCACCATTCCTTTTTCTAAAAAGATACTATTCTCCGGCATCAATCTTATTCAAATAATCAGTAGGTGAAATCTCTTCATATTTCTTAAACACCGTTGAAAAATATCGTGAATCCTCAAATCCTACCTTTTCAGCCACCTCATTTATTCTAAATTTACCTGTTTTTAGCAGCACCTTTGCCTTTTTTATACGAAGTTTATTTAGATAAGACTTTATGTTTTCACCAGTTTCATTATTGAATATACGACTGACATGAACCGCACTCAAGTGTACATGTGCTGCCACATCCTCCAAGGTAATTGACTTTTGATAATTACTTTCTATATACCCAATTGCCTCATTAACACTATTAGAATACTGTAATTTCTTTTCATTTTTCATTCGTTCTATCAGGTCTCTTACAGTCATTCTCAAAATATCATTTAAATCTTCTATTCTTATACATTCTCTTATCATCTGTTCAAGATTATAAACATTTATTTCCCAAAATCCATTTTCTTCACTTACTTCTCGCCTTATATCATCCAAATCCAAAATTATATGGGTATAAAACCGTTCAGCAAAATCCCACTCATCCTCTTTTATATTACACGATTCCTCTATAATTTTAGACATATAATACTCTGCATTTTTAAAGTCTGCTATGCTTAAAGCATTTATAAAATCTTTTCTGTGCATAATCATTCTCTGCCTAAAATTCCGACTCTCATACAGCTTTCTCACACGGCTAATACAGAAAATATGATTCGCCTTACTAGAATTAACTTTTTCCAACTCTTTCAAACACTCAACGTACTTTTCATTAACATCATTAAAATCTCTCCCTTTGGAGCTTATGGCAACATTAATAAAAAAATCATTATGCTTATTGCTTACATCATCTACCGTCTTTGTGCAAAAACTATATAAATACTTTTCAGTAAAATACTCAAGTTCATCCTTAAAAATCAGCACTAAATTCCTCATGTCCATAAAAACATGATAAACATTAACAATCTCATCACTTGCCATCTGAAAATGATTTAAAATATCCACAAGCATACGGTTAGAACGTTCATCATCAACATCTTCCTTTGGTTTTATAGAAAATAAAATGATATAAAACTCTCGTATTTCAAGATATGAACTTTCAAAATCCTCTTTTATTTTTTCACCGTCATAACCATAGTTTCCTATAATTAAATCAAAAAGCACTCTTTGTCTGATATAAGATATATTATTCATACAATATGCCATTTGATTATTCATTCTCTTCTTCTCTTTTTCCTCATCATT
>SVKJ01000055.1 GCA_015068525.1 Oscillospiraceae bacterium
AATCAAGAAATGAACAAAAACCTTTTTACTCATTATTATCATATCCTTCATTCTGCATCAGCTCTTTTATTCGTTCGCCAATCAGTTTTTTCTCAAAAGCATCCGTTGAGTTTTCAAATTCATATTTCAATTTTTCTAAATCCCATTCCTCATAATCTCGTCTATGCAGTCCTTTTTCAGCAATTTCGCAATTTTGATTATAATTTGATACTGCTGTTTCTAATACTTTCATAGATGTTTTTGCAAATCCGGCAATAAACTTTTTCGCCGTTTCCTTGACTGGTTTTTTGGTTGTTATAAAACCTGTAGCACCGCATTCGCAAGAGTATTTTATCGTCTTGCCAGACAGGTTTATATCGTCTAAAAATATATCCCTTCCGCATTTATGACATTTGATGCTGTACATAAAATCCCTCCAATGTCTTATAGACAATAAAAGAGCTTCGGTTATAAACCGTCGCTCTGATAAAATGTCATTATGATATTTTTATAATGCCATACAGTCCATCACGGCTTACAATAGCATATCCATATTCGTTTATCTTTTCAGCCAAATCAAAAATTGGCTTTATCTTACAAAAATCACCATTATCTGTATGCATATAATATCCGTATTTAATTTCAGAGTCCCAATATGGAATGATTGTGTTTTCAGGTGTAAGTTCCTTCGGTTCTTCCATTTCAATAGGGTTTCCTTTGAGGTCAAAAAACTTAGGCGAATGGAAAGACTCTAAGCAGTATAGTATATAACTTTCTTCAACCTTGATTATAGCATAGCGGCAATTAACAATAGTATTATTCTGTTTGTCAATCACACCTTTTCGTATATCGCCCCAAGTATCAATAAAGCCTACACACGCAAGACCGTTTTTATTAAAAGGCTCGGCATAATCATATTTGCAAGGAATTACAAAATTGCCTGAATTATCTATATAGCCATATTGCTCCTTGCCGTCGTCGCAAACCATACTTGCAGATGCAAGTCCTTCTGAAAAATCAAACGCATCTGTAAAGCAAAAGTCTATAACAACATTGTTGTTTATATCAATATAGCCCCATTTACCATCTTTGCAAACACAAAACTTTTCCTCAGAATAACTGCAAATAAAATCATAGTCAAAAGGAATTATAATTTCATCATTTGGAGATATAACGCCAAATTTGTCATATAATCCTGCAACATACATATTATTTCCGGCATAATGTATAGTATTGTACTTACAAGCCACTGTATAGTTTATGCCGATTAAATGCTCGTCCTGTACCTGTATTTTTTCTTCATAGTTTTTACCGTATGCGATATTAAATTGAGCATCAACTTTGCCTTCAAAATCTTTTAACTTTCTCTGTAAACTTTCTATATTTTTAATCGTGCTTTTAGTTTGTGCGTTATCAATTTTTGCCCCTATTTCCTTTGCACTATTAACAACATTTGCTGCCTTATCTACTATACTTTCGACATTATCAGCTTTACCTAAATTGCTTATAATGCCGCCTGCGATTTTTGAAAACAATCCCATAAAGAAGCTCCTTTCTGCTTTAAGCTGTCTGAACGTGCGTAATAACTATTTTTTTGTTCATATATCCGGCTTTTCCGGACAATTCAGCCATAGCAACCCTTCTTGCTTCTGAAACGGTATTTGCTTCAACATAAATAATTAAACCTCTTTCAGTTCCAGCATTAAATCTTACCATATATTTTTTCATTTTCGTGTTCCTCCCTTATTAGTTAAAAGTATAGGTTTAGCATTACCCTCAAACAAGGGCATAATTTATATATAATTATATCACATTTACGGCTATTTGTCAATTTTTACACATAAATCCCATAACTCTTTTTTTCTGTGGGAAAATTTTTTATATTGAGATTCCAATATAAAACGATGTTGCTACCATCTAAAAATGCTTATTATTTTATAAAGTTGGTTGTTTTGGGTATGAAGAAATTTTTTTGATTTTTATAAAACAAACAAAGAGCTTTTATAAAACATTTCGGATTTTTTATAAAACATTCCGCCTAATTTATAAAAAATAACGGATTTTTTATAAATTATTTCGGCAAAAAAATATAGGGTGCTTTAAGCCCCTATACACGAATTCCGTATTCAAATATAATGCCAATTTCCGGCGCCGTAGAAAAATGGTCAAAAAAATAACAGCCGTGCGCTTCTACCTACACGACTGCTACCTTGAATTTCAATTATACAGGCTTTAATCCCAATCTTACCCTACTTATTATGTCAGCTAACCTTATTGTTCTTCTGTACTCTTTTATATTGTAGTCAGGTTGTAAGGCTGATATAACCTGAACGCCTAATTCATCAAAATGCTCCAAGTGGTCTAACATATCATTTATTTCCGGTAACATAAGGTCTGTTATTGTACCAATGATAACAACATCACCCGCATTCAGTTCCTGAAATAAATACATTAATTCTTTACACTCACCAGCATTATCTATGAAATAGTTGTCTCTGGGAACACCAATAGACATTGCCTTTGTGTATGCAATATCGGGATAACCCTTTCTATTTGCATACACATAAGGCACACCTGTAAAAGTATTTGATTGACTCATAATCAATCAGCTCCTTTCACAATATCTGTTTCTATTAACTCAATACCAACTTCCCCGATATTAAGATTAACTGAAACTGTTGTTTCATCTATCATAGACAAAGTTGCACTTGTTAAAAGAAAATCTTCACCCAGTCTTAATAGAACACTACCAATAGTTGAACCTACTTTAACCAAAAAA
>SVKJ01000056.1 GCA_015068525.1 Oscillospiraceae bacterium
ATACGATTAAAGCAAGCAGTGAACAGGTTATATCTATAAGCCTTTTAAAATATTTTTGATACATTATGTAAATCCCTCTTTAACTAAAATTCTAAGAAATTATTAAAAATATATTTTTTTATCCACTTATTCAAAGCAAGAACGTATAATCTTAATAACATTGTCCTGTTCTTCTTTTGTCATTTTAACATCACTTGGAAGGCAAAGGCCTCTTGTGAAAATATCCATACCGATATCAAGAGGTTTCCCATCTTCTCCGACAGCACCGCCTTTGATATAAGCATTTGTTTTTGCTCTTCCGTCACCAAAGCGGGTAACAAAAGGATTCATTCTGAAAATCGGTTGCATATGCATTGGTTTCCAGATTGGTCTTCCCTCTGCGTTATACTTTGCAAGTTTATCCAAAATTTCCTGAGGACAGGTTTTACCCTTTTCTTCTATGTATAGATAATCATTTTCTCCTCTTACCTGTTTTGCCATTGCGTCTTTATCTATTATAAGGCAGGATAACCAGAAGTTTGGTTCGCTGTTTACTTCGTCATAAGGATTCATTTTAACAGGTAAATCTTTTAACCCTTCCTTATATCTTTCGTAAATTTCTTTTTTTAGTTTTATATGCTCGTCAAGATAATTTAACTGACCTCTTACAACACCTGCAATAAAATTGCTCATTCGATAGTTATAGCCGACTTCTTCGTGCTGATACCACGGTGCATTTTCTCTTGACTGAGTTGACCATTTTCTCACTTTATTAGCAGTTTCCAAATCGTCAGTAAAGAGCATTCCACCGCTTGTACCTGTAATAATTTTATTTCCGTTAAAACTGATACAACCCACTTTTCCTAACGTACCAGTTTGTTTACCTTTATATGTAGCACCAAATGATTCGGCAGCATCTTCAATAATAACTGCTCCGTGCTTATCAGCAATTTCCTTGATTTCGTCCATCTTACAAGGTGTACCATAAAGATGAACAACTACAATAACTTTAACAGACGGATAAATTTCAAAGGCTTTTTCCAATGCTTTCGGGTCCATATTCCAGGTATCATACTCAGTATCAATAAAAATCGGCTCTCCACCTTCATAAAGAACGGGATTAACTGTAGCCGAAAAAGTTACATCCGATGAAAATACCTTATCGCCTTTCTTAACTCCTGCAAGTTTCATTGCAAGATGTAATGCAGAAGTTCCTGTTGCAAGCGCAACAGCAAATTTTGAGCCAACTTTTTTAGCAGAAATTTTTTCTACTTCATCTATATTTGCCCCTACTGTTGACATCCAGTTGGTATCATAAGCCTCTTTTGCAAAAAGCATTTCATCGCCATGCATTGTAGGCGAAGAAAGCCAGACTTTTTTGTCAAATTTATACATCTTTACCCCTCTGTTTCCCATATTTTCCTATCTTTAGTACATTTAAAGACACTTAGCACATTATATAAAACTATTTTAACACTTTCGTTCTATATAGTCAAGGACTATTTAAATTCATAATTCAAAATGCAAAGTGCAAAATTTTACTCTTTTGATTAATTTTTCCCATTTTTTTCTTTACATAAAAATTCCTATGTTGTAAACAATAGCAATATAAATTGAATTTTGAAATCGGTTTAATTTGTCGGCTTTACCGACACTGTAAATTATTCATTATTCATCATTTATTAATTAAAAGGGAGTTTTAAATATGAAAGCGACAGGAATTGTTAGAAGAATAGACGATTTGGGAAGAGTTGTTATACCAAAAGAAATAAGAAGAACTATGCGGATTTCTGAGGGAGACCCCTTAGAAATATATACCAATAATGAGGGTGCAGTTCTTTTTAAAAAATATTCACAGGTTGGTGACATCAGTGAATTCGCAGACGAATATGCACAGGCGATAAATGATATAACCGGCTACACAACGGTTGTAACCGATAAAGATATGATTGTATCTGTCTGCGGTGTGCCAAAAAAAGAGGTAGTTGGCAAAAACTTGTCAAATGAACTTAAAGAAATCATTGATGACAGAATGGTTTACGGGTATGTTGACGGTGAAGAAAGTATCAATCTTGTTGATTTTACAGACAAATATAAAGTAAGTATTGCCTGTCCTATAGTTTGTATGAATGAACCTGTAGGAATGGTTGGAATAGTTTTTTCCGACCTTGCAAAAAAACTTGGAGAAACAGAAGAAAAAATTGCACAGACAAGTGCAACTGTTCTTGGGAAAATAATAGGTAATTAAAAGGAATATTAAAATATGCATACCTTTGACTGTGCATATTTTAATAACAAAAAAAGAAGCAGATTTTTCTGCTCTTTTTTGATTTTAAAATTATACTGTTACTCCGCTCATTATTTCAGATATTATATCCAAAACTTTCTGATGGCATCCACCACAGCCTGTAGAACAGTGAGTTACTTCCTGAACACTTTTAAAAGCACTAAGAACATCGTCAAATTTTTCAAAGTTTTCCAGTGCGTCAGCAATATTAGCGTAACTTACTTGTTTACAATTACACACCATATAATTTTCTTTCATAGAATTTAACCCCTTTTTTATAAAATGTTGATTTAGTAACCCCTCAAAATCTTTATTAAAATATAAAAGTAAATTTATATAAGGTGGGAAGGGGCAGGAATTGCACCTGCCAACAAATTGCTCTCTAGCCCTTCCCCATTAAACCTTATTTTTACAATTTTATGCTTACTTAAAATATCTCTTTAAAAGTCCTTCTAAACCTTTTCCGTGACGAGCCTCG